>DOVG01000039.1 GCA_003520205.1 Lachnospiraceae bacterium | reverse complement strand
TCTGTTATTTCGTATGTTTTCGGATTAGTGGGACTTCTTAAAGCAGGTTATTTTATCGTAATAGCTGCCGGGATTTTGCTGATCCCTTTAGCCATATTCAAACAGATAAAAGCAGGGAATAAGAATATCTTTAAGCTGTTTATGGAACCGTCCTTGCTGTTCCTTCTTACAGGTTTTATATGGGCTTTTGTTATTACTCGGAATGTTGGATTATCACATCCTGACGATTTCAGCCATTGGTATAAGATCTGTAAGGTATTGCATGGTGATAATGCGTTCCCGACAAATATAGATATCAGATTTACAACATATACGCCCGGCACTGCCACATGGATCTATTTCTTTACTAATGCGGCAGGCTTTAGTGTCCCAAACTGCTTATGGGCTCAGTCTCTTATTAATCTTGCCTGTTGTTGTTCATTTTTCTCGCTGATCCCGCCAAAGAAGCCGGTTCTTACTAAAGCCTTAATCTTTGCAGGTATAAGTGCCTGTTCGGTACTGCTCTGTTCAATTGATGTTAGCACATATAGTCTTCTTGTTGACTGTACGCTTCCTTTGATCGCATTAGCTGCCGTCTTTTATCTGTATGACCATGGATTTAAATTGGATCGTATAAGCATTCCTTTGTTGATAATTATTTTTGCTTTTATGGATCTGACAAAGTTCTCCGGTCTTATTTTCGAACTTTTCATATTGATCCTTTACCTTTTCAAGGCGCAAAAAAAGAAGCTTCTCCCGGCGTTGGCGGTGTTTGTCTTGCCTGTTGTAATAACGCTTCTTTACAGAGTCAGGAATTCTTTTATCTATGCAAATATCAATGTAAGCAATCAGGCTGTTTCTTTGGAAAGATTCAGTCAGTTATTCTCGCAAAAGTCGTCTGAATCTGTAACGAACACCATTGTTAACGTATTTTCAATGGCTTTAAATCCTGCAGGAGCATATGCGCAGGTCACCATTGTATGGATCGTTTTCGCGGTTCTGATCATTTTGATGCTTTTGAAAAAGTTGAAGAAGACAGGCGGGAATGGCATAACTGATTATTCCGGCATTTTCAAGTATACATTCCTGGTTTATATAATTTATGTATTCTTCCTGACATTAACATATCTGTTTTCAATGAATGCCTATGAAGCGGAGATATTGTCCTGCTGTTACAGATATATGGGCTCTATAGCCGTATTTATTGCAGGATTTTTCTCATATCACATTATGAGGAATCTCACGATATCTGAAGATAAACTGATGCCGGCAAAAATGGCGGGGTATATTGTTATGACTATTATCTTCGGACATATGATGTTTGGTTATAACTATATTTATGAAGGCAGGCAGCAGTATTCACCATTCGAGAACTTTACCGATTCCACACCCTGGAACAAAATCTCGGAATATGCCGATGAGAAGATGGAATTTACCGATGCCAGATATCTTGTGATCTGGGACGAATCTTATCTTGCAGACTCTAATTACTTGCCTTTCCAGATCGATTATGTAGCCGGCTCATATTTAAGAAGCGTTAAGATCACAACGATAATGATGAGCGAAATGGATGATAATAAAGATCTTATAAACGAATATACTGATGATCAGATCATCATCGTCGGAGAATTAAACAACTGATATTTTGAAACGGGGAATAACGTCATGAGAAGATTTAAGAAGTTTGCTTCATGCATATTGATCTTTGCAATGCTTATATCTCTTTGTTCCTGTGCTGGCAGCAGAAGAAAAGGTGTTGAAATAGATAAGCGGCTGTCGAAAATTTGTTTTTTTATTAATATTAATTATAATAATATAAATTTATTTCTGGAGGACTGTATATGAAAACGGCATATGCTTGTTTCAGTACTGATGTTATTCACGAAGGCCATATTAATATAATTAATTGTGCCAGAGAATATGGAAGAGTTGTTGTTGGCTGCTTAAGTGATAAGGAAATGATCCGTTGTACTAAGTTCCCGACCACTACGGAAGAAGAAAGAATCGCTTTATATTCTTCAATTGAGGGTGTTGATGAGGTAATACTTCAGGACAATATGCTCTATGACGATGTAATTGAGAAGCTCCACCCTGATTTTGTAATTCATGGTGATAATTGGAAAAACGGAGCTGAAAAAGCAGTCCGTGACCATGTAGAGAAGCTTTTATCAGCTTATAACGGGCAGATAATCGATGTTCCTTATACTTATAACGAGAATACAAAGAAGATCGATCTTCAGCTTAAAGAGAAATTAGCTATGCCGGAGTACAGAAGAAAGAGACTTCGCCAGCTTATTAGCATGACACCTATCGTAAAGGCTATGGAGGCACATTCCGGTCTAACAGGTCTTATTGTTGAGAAGACTGTTGTCAGAGGTGAAAACGGTAAATTAGACCAGTTCGACGCAATGTGGATCTCATCTCTTTGCGATTCCACCGCAAAGGGCAAGCCTGATATCGAGCTCGTTGACATGACATCCAGATTCAGGACTATCGACGATATCATGGAAGTTACGACAAAGCCTATCATCTTCGACGGTGATACAGGCGGACTTACAGAGCACTTTGTTTATACAGTACGTTCCCTCGAGAGAATGGGCGTTTCAGCTGTTATCATCGAAGATAAGAAGGGCTTAAAGAAGAACTCTCTGTTCGGTACTGAAGTCAAGCAGACACAGGCAACTATCGAAGAGATGAGTGCCAAGATCGCTGCAGGCAAGAGAGCCCAGCTCAC
>DOVG01000066.1 GCA_003520205.1 Lachnospiraceae bacterium | reverse complement strand
ATGAAGAAGCAGTCTGACTATCAGAAACAGCTGGACTATGAAATAGCTGCCAAGAAGTCAAAAGAAGAGATAAAGAAACAGAAACAGGAAGAAAAGAAGAAGCGCGACCGCGAGAAGAAGATTACTGTATAATGAAGATTAAAAATCTTATACTTGCAGCAGTTGTATTATTTACTGCTCTCTTTATAACGATAATAACCTATTTTGCCGCATTTACTGTTACCGTTATCATCGGTGATGTAAATGTGACAGAACCGGGTACAGCCAGTGTGAATCAGGGGATATTCAATCTATTCAGATATATCCTCTCTTTTACTGTATTCGGGTTCTGGTATAGCCGTATAAAGAGCAGCAGTTTTTTTGATGAAGACTATAGGAAGCGTCTTCGCTCACAGTTCCATCCGGTTCTGATAATACTGATGCTTATACTGGGCTTTGCTATTCAGATATGCACTGATGGCGTCCTCTACGTACTGAGTAAGCAGTTTCCTGAAAGCATGGAAAGCTACAACAGCCTGATGGCGGAATTTCTTGGTGCTAAATCTGTACTCTTCATTATAACAGCTGTATTCATGGCTCCTATAGTTGAAGAACTGATCTTCAGAGGTTTAATTCTTCACTACTGCAGACTCTTTACCGGCTCTGATAAAGATCAGCTGGAAAACAGAAACTATACATTATATCTTATTATAGCAAATCTGCTTCAGGCCTTATTCTTTGGTCTGTATCACGGAAATTGGATACAAGGTACCTATGCGTTCATATTTGGTATCCTGCTTGGTTTTATAGCAATAAAAACAGACTCCCTTATGATCAGCACATTGCTTCATATCATCATAAATGGAAGTCTGTATATCGTCTCAGAAGAGCTGTTCACTGATGTACCTAAGGCTTATCTGATATCATTTATAGCCTTTATCGTGCTTGTACTCTCCTACACTATGCTACTTATCTTTTTATCACGAAAAACACCACATAAGAATAACTAAACTCATTATCTGTCATTCTGAGGACATTATGCTACTAATGTCTCTCGTATGCCATCTCGATAAGTCTGTCTACATATTCTGACATACTGTGACCTGCTCGTTCCATCAGCATAGGATACATACTTATAGCTGTATGTCCCGGTATGGCATTTATCTCATTGAATACAACCCTGTTTGTATCCTTCTCCAAGAAGAAATCAACTCTGGCAAATCCAAAGCAGTCACAGGCTCTGTATATTCTGAGTGCTGTATCTCTTATCTCTTCCAGTTTTCCTTCAGGAAGTTCCGGATCAAGTATTGTCTTTGATTCAGCATTATTATACTTCGCATCAAAATCATAGAATTCTGCAGCCGCAAGTATCTCACCTACTCCGGTTGCAAATGCATTCGAGCCATAACCAAATACAGCACACTCTATCTCTCTACCTGATATGGTCTCCTCTACAAGTATCTTACTGTCATTATCCGCTGCAAGTTTCAGTCCCTTTATAAGTTCCTCCCTGTTATGAGCCTTTGTTATACCCACAGATGAACCTGCACAGGATGGTTTTACAAACATCGGATACTCCCTCTTTGCCTCTATCCTTTCAACAACTTCATCCATTTTATCATCTGTTATCTCATAATCACGAACACCTACATAGTCAGCCTGCTGAACTCCTATATCATCAGCTATAACCTTTGTAAAGAACTTATCCATAGTTATGGCAGATGCCAGATGACCGCATCCAACATATGGAAGATGAGCCATTTCAAAAAGCCCCTGAATAGTTCCATCCTCTCCATAGAGACCATGAAGTACAGGAAATGCCACATCTATATCACGCACTTCATAAGCTTCTCCTCTTCGAATCAGAAGTCTGTGAGCAGAATCAGGTGATATGATAGCTCTTGGAAGCTTCTCAAGTGCTCTCTTTTTGCTTTCTTCATCGCTCGCCTGAACCACTTCTTTTTCCCAGCTTCTATCTGCAATCTGGTTAAAATCCTCTACCAGAATCCAGTGACCATCCTTAGTTATTCCTATAAATGTTATATCATACTTATCCTTATCAAGAACTCCTGCCACCGTAGTTGCAGATACACATGATACATCATGCTCACTTGATTGTCCGCCGAATATAAGTGCTATTTTCTTCTTTTCCATTTCTACACCTTTCCTATTGCCACACTTGTGTAATATACATCTACTATAGTCTTTTCAGATATCTTGTCAACCGTTTTTACCATATTCTTAAGAGCCCTTGTACATCCCTCGACAGTTGCACCGGTTGTATATATATCATCTACCAGAAGCAACGTAAGTCTGCCCCTGGTACGCATATTTTCATTATTTCCAATAAGGCTGCCGAGTTCAGCACATCTGCCATTTAGCGAAAATGCGTTGAGAAGATTCTGCTCCCGTTCATCTGGATTCAGCTCCTTCTGCGGTCTTGTATCCTCACTTCTGACAAGCAGATCATCTACAACCATAATTCCCAGCCTTCTGCCTATGTCAGACGCTATCAGTCCAGCCTGATTGTATCCTCTCTTCAGATATTTCTTCTTATGAACAGGAACCGGAATTATGACATCCACCCCGATTCTCCGAAATGTATCACCATACCTTTTCACTATCTCACTTCCAAAGAAAGCAGCATACTCCTGTCTGTCAGAATATTTAAACATCTGAAGGCTTTCACTTATCGGCGGTACATAATTAAAAACCGGATAGCCTCTTACATAGCTCCTCTGATGCCTTGAACAGTCATAACAGTACTCATCATCAGACGAATCTATCTCCTTTCCGCATTTAAAACACGTTGGTTGTTTTATGTAAACCAACATCTTCCTGCATTCATCACATATATGTTCTTCAGACGATATGATAACCTTGTCACAGAGAGCGCAGCGGGGAGGAAATATCATGTCAGTCAAAAAGGTCATCCGGTACCTCCTGTTCATCTTCAGCAAAAAGCATCATGTACTCCTGCTTCTCATCCTGCTCTGTAAGCTCACATATCCTGCGCGTAAATCCGGTATATCTCTTCTGCTCCAGAGTGTTATCTATCATATCATTTATCTTATTCAGATTTCCTACAATAACGACCATCCGTCTGGCTCTTGTAACAGCTGTGT
>DOVG01000043.1 GCA_003520205.1 Lachnospiraceae bacterium | reverse complement strand
TGTAAAGGAATCATATCAGAATCCGCGAAAGATGATGTGAATATCGTTATAATTCCTGTCAAATATATAGACAGGGAAATGAAAGATATTCCCGATCTATATGAATATCAATACAGAACAAATATACAAAATATTACAGAAAATAATCTGGATGTTCTTATTGTGGCTGCAGACTGCGTAAGCTGCCTTACCACAGGCGAAAAGCTCCGCATATTTATGGATGAGCTTGACGAGAAGAACATCCCTATTATTTTGGTTGCTTCTATAATGGATGGATATCCCGGAGTAATATTTGATAATAAGACCGGAATCCGCGAAGGTATTACTTACCTTGTAGAAGAACTTGGAATCTATAATATCTGTATGCTTAAAGGTCCTGATCACAATAAAGATTCCACAGAGAGATATGAAGCCTTTATGGAAATGGCTGACCACTATAATCTTGAGATAAAACCGGAAAATGTGGTCACTACAAATCTATATTGCAGCAGCATAGCCGATTGCGAGAAGATACTTGACCAGAATCCTGATGCACAAGCTATCTTCTGTGCAAATGATAATATCGCTACAGTTCTTTACGAAGTAATGAAAGACAGGGGACTTACTCCCGGAAAAGAGATAAAAGTTATGGGATTTGATAATTCTACTACTGCCGGAATAATCAACCCATCCCTTACTACTGTTGATGCTGATGCAGTCCATCTGGGCAGCAGAGTTTTCAGCATGGTCAGAATGATGTTTGAAGGCTGGGATGTTAATAACATGTCCATCCCCACTAAATTCATACTTAGAGATTCTTTTGGATCACTTCTTGATAAGGAAAATGTAGACCAGCGAATTCTGGATAAACAGTATCTTGATGAATACTTCAGTCGTATATTCTTTAAACTGGACGATATAAATAAGAACTATAATCAGGAGATAATCATAACATTTAAAACTGTAATGACTGTTCTTATAGATTATATAAATGACAGCGATTACAGTCTCGAAAGAGTCAGCTTTGCTAAAAAGAAAATTGACGAATTCTTTTCTCTTGATGTCATTAAATATACAGATGTAGATGTACTGCTTTCTTATATAAAAAGAGTCAAGGCAGCTGCCTTAAGCAGATTCAATAGTTATGAAAGAAAATGTCAGGCATATGAAACCTTTACCGCAGTATTGGAAAGGATAGCCGGAGCTCTACATGCCACTGACGAATTTGATGATATAAAGGACGAATCGCTGTTCACACTCAAGACACTTGTCGAAAATGCTCTTGCATGTAATTCATATAGCGATGATGAGTATCTTGAAATCATCAGGAATCTCGAAGGCTTTGGTATAAAAAATGCTTATTTATATATATACGACGAGCCGGTAACTCACTATAATGGCGAGAAATTTGTAATTCCTGATAATATACGCCTCAAGGCTGTAATGACAGAAGGCATAAAATATACCGTACCTTATGAAGATCAGCTTACACCGGCAGATAATTTATTTAATAATAAATATATCACAAAGAACAATTACAATATGATTATAATGCCTCTGTATTTTCGTGAGAAATTATACGGAAGCTTATTATATGATCTGACAGATATAACCTATAGAAGTGGCGAATTCCTTGCAAATCAGTACTCTTTAGTAGCACGGATTATTGACAAAGAACGTTTTTATTCTCACCGTTAAGATACGCTCTCAGATTATCTGCAACAGTATCAATCAGACGTTTTCTCGCTTCTACACTAGCCCATGCCATATGAGGAGTTATTCTTATATGGGGAGCTGTGAGAAGCGGGTTTTCTTTTTGCATCGGTTCAACCGAAACTACATCTACCGCCGCTGCACCAACCTTACCACTCTTTAACGCCTCTGACAGGTCCGCTTCATTTACCAGACCACCTCTTGAAACATTAACTATAATCACACCATCCTTCATATGATTTATATTCTCTTTACATATGATTTTCTCGGTTTCTTTATTCATCGGACAATGCAGAGATATAATATCCGATGATTCCATAACCTGATTTAGAGAAACGAAATGAAGATTCCTGTTTTCTTCCTCATTCTTAGGATGAGGCGTATATACCAGAACATTCATTCTAAAAGCCTGTGCTATCTCGGCAACCCTTCTGCCTATATTACCATATCCTATGATTCCTATAGTCTTTCCGGCAAGCTCCATAACAGGACTAAGCCAGTAGCAAAATGTCTCAGCCCGGGTCCAATCACCATTTAAAACACTATTACTATGTCCACTTATATTATCAGCACATTCAAGTATAAATCCCCACGTCAACTGGGCAACTGATTCTGTACTATAAGCCGGTACATTTGTAACTGTTACGCCATGTCTTTTAGCAGCTTCTATATCCACTACATTATACCCTGTAGCACATACACCTATATACTTTAATCGGGGAAGTCTGTTAAAGGTTTCTTCATCAAATACCACTTTATTCGTAAACACAACTTCCGCATCACCTATATGCTCATATTTATCATCTTCAGTTGTATTGCCATACACTTTTGTTTCTATAAGCGAAGTAATAGGTTCAAGTGATATATCACCTCTGTTAACGGCTCCCTCTTCCAGATATACTGCCTTCATAATAGCTCCTTCTTTTAATAGCTACATAGCTACATTATTAACAATACCAATTGATATGTAATTATCCTGAACAGCTCTCAGGTCACTTCCTTCTTCAGAAATCATAACCTCTCTACCATCTATTACATATCTCTTTCCACCATCAGATAGTTCTTTTATCACTTTATAGGAATCATCAAATATCTTACCCTGAGAGGCCTTTCTCTCACTAAGAATACCTTTATATTCTGAAAGAGAACAATCAGGAAAATTAATATTCCATATCTGTCCAAACATAAGCTTCCTATCTATTACTTCTTCCAGCATTTCATTAAGATATCTATCCGTCACTTCATGATTTCCATCAATCCCTTCAGAAACAGCAATTCCATGATATCCCTGAAAGGAAGCTTCAAATGCCGCTCCACAAGTACCGGAATATTGTATATCTGTACCAACATTATACCCATGATTTATTCCGGAAATTACAACATCCGGACGATATGGCATTACTCCCAAACTACCGGCTCTTACACAATCTCCTGGCGTTCCCATACAGACATAAGCCTTAACGCCTTCTATCCCATAATCATACGGATATATATCTATTGTCCCATGTACTGTAATAGAATGTGATGAAGCACTTCGCTGATCATCCGGCGCAACGACCCAAATCTCTCCAAAATCCTTCGCGGTATGTACCAGTCTTCGAAGTCCGTCAGACTTTATTCCATCATCATTTGTAATTAGTATTATTCTGTTCATAATCTTCCTTTTAGTATAATTTATCACTAAAACTTACTGTTTATGATTTAATTGTAATTCAGACTTAAAATCACTTCTTCAAAAGCATTTTGACTTATATCCGAAGAATAAACAAACATATTTACTCCATCTTTATTAAATGCAGCCATATATTTATTATTATCGCTATCTTTTCCAAAATAAACTTCTTTGCCATTTACATATGAAGGAGTCCCTTCACTTAATTTGAAGCTGTC
>DOVG01000121.1:2191-3209 GCA_003520205.1 Lachnospiraceae bacterium | reverse complement strand
TAAACTATATATCAAAATTCTCGACAGGTGGTCGAAATGCAAATATCTGGAATGGACCTTCAACTGTAACTACAGAAGAGAATTTCTCTGTATTTAATTTCCAGTCCATGCTTGCTAACAGAAATTCAACTATAGCAAATGCCCAGATGCTGCTTGTTCTTAAATATATAGATAATGAGATAATTAAGAACAGAGATTACAATACAAAATACGGACTTAAGAGAAAGATTGTCGTTGTAATTGATGAGGCACATGTATTTATTGATACGAAATTCCCGATAGCTTTGGACTTCATGTTCCAGCTGGCAAAACGTATCCGTAAATATAATGGTATGCAGATAGTTATTACCCAGAATATAAAGGATTTCGTAGGTAGTGAAGATATAGCAAGAAAATCTTCTGCTATTATAAATGCCTGTCAGTATAGTTTTGTATTTGGACTTGCTCCAAATGATATGTCCGATCTGTGCAAGCTTTATGAGAAAGCCGGTGGAATAAATGAAACCGAGCAGGAGGATATTTTGCAGGCAAAGCGTGGTCAGGCATTTACCATAATGAGTCCTACATCAAGATCCTCATTTATGATAGAGGTTCCTGACTCATTTGTGGATATGTTTGAAAGCAGTGACTTTATAAGTAATTATTTCTCAGGAGAAGAAGGCGCTTTAGTCTGGGAGGATTTCGTAAGTGAAAGCCGTGAAGCTCATGACAGAAATTATAAAGACCGCGTAGAAAACGAAAAGCAGGAAAGTATCAGGAAGGTAAAGAAGAGTTCCTTCAGCTTCAGCGAGATAACTGAAGAAGAGCTGAAATCAAATGAGCAGACACCTCAAAGTGCTGTAGATAAGATGATTGCGGCTGAAGAGTATGTAAATCAGAAGGAATATGAAATCCTTACCGGACGCTTCGGAAGTATTAATCTTCAGGAAGTAGATGAAAATGATCTGGATGAAGAGGAAGAAATCGAAGCTGTTAATGATGCTCAGACATATGAAGAACCTCAGGAGGAATATGAAGA
>DOVG01000121.1:0-2126 GCA_003520205.1 Lachnospiraceae bacterium | reverse complement strand
TGAAGAAGAGTATGATGACTTAGAAGCTGAGGATGATTTTGATATTGAACTATCAGATGGGTCACCTGTGGATATAGAACCTGAACCGCAGGAGGAGCCGGTAAAGAAGGAAACTGTAAAGCCTGAAAAGGTATACAGATTTATGCATAATGGCAAAGAAGAAACTATTTCTGTGCCACAAAAAGAAACTGAGAAAGTCTATACTCAGGCTGAAGTTGACCAGGTTCTGGATTCATTTAAGAAGTCACTTCGTGAAGAACTTGAGAAAGACCTTGAAGATAAGCTGAAGTGGATAGCTTTAGGTGCAAGTGCAGCAGGAGCAGGAGCTGTCAGTGCTTCAAGTGCAGTGGCTGAGGCAGCAGAAGCGCCAGTTTCAAGAATGCAGACGGAAGAAAGTGTTAAACCTAAAACTCCAGAACCGGAAGAAGAGGAAGAAGAACAGTTTACTTCAGATCTCTTTGCAGATGATTATGAAGATGAAACGGACGACTTCGAAACAGATGACTTCGAATCTGATGGCTATGAATCTGACGACCTCGAATCTGATGACTATGAAGCAGATGACTTTGATTCTGATGAAGATGAAAATGAATTCTTCTTCGATGATGATGAGGATGAAGAAGGTTACATACCTGATGATAGTGATGAAGACGAGGATATATTCGCACCGGAAGAGCCGGATTATGAAGAAGACGAAGAAGATGAAGACGACGATGATGATGACATAAGCTTCTTTGATGACGATGATAGCTTCGACTTCGACAGCGATTCAGAGGAATATGATCCGGCACCTTTCCTTTTTGCAGAGCTCCTTGCTGAGGCGGCAGATGAATATGCAAATATGGACATTGAAGAGAGAATGGCTGAGATGAATGAACAGGTGCTTGAGATATCAGTGGAAGAACTTGGCGAATATATAAAACAGCAGAGAAAGAAGAAATAGATTAAGAATAAATATGACATGTAGAGTCGACAGGAGGTAGTGATGGATATTAAATTAGTTGCAAGAGATGACGAGGGTGAACTTATAATGTCGGGAGATCTTGATACTAGAACTTCAAAGGATGCTGATGCATTATTTGCGCAGATGGCTGAAAGATTTAAGAATATAACTTTGAACATGAAAGATCTGGAGTATGTATCCAGTGCAGGATTAAGAGCAATTCGTAATCTATATATTAAAGTTAATCAGAATGATGGAAAATTAGCTCTTACAAATGTAAACGAGAATGTTATGGAAGTCTTTGAAATGACTGGTCTTGCAGGCCTGCTAAACATACGTGAGTAGTGTTGCGCTTTTGTTGTAGTATGAGATATATAATTATGGAAATTTAAGAAATCCTTATAAGAGGCATATATAGATATGAAGTTTCGAGAAAAATCCAACAGAATAATAGCTATGGTGCTGGTAGCACTCATGCTTACAACGTACCTTCCGGATGTATTCGGAGGGATAATTAGCGTTAATGCTGAACCGGAGGATACTACACAGTCTGGGGAAACAGTTCCGGATGATGAGGGATATACTGAACCTCAGCTTCCGTCATCGACAGAGGATACGTCTGTACCCGGATCTGATAAGGTCGAAGAGTATGATCCGTCCAATCCATTTGGGAATATGGGTTCGACAATAGATGCTGATTCAAATGGAGGAAGCAGTATAGTTACTGATGGAAATGGACTTTTGTCAGCTACTGCAAGTGATGCTGAAGAAAAACCGCTTTATCATGTAACACAGGATACAAATATACCGGCATTTGAAAGTTATAAAAACCTGGCGGAGTGGACTGCGCGTAAAGCTTTCAAGGCACCTGAAAGAACTTATTCGCTGGAAGTATGTACTGCAGCCAAAGCTGGAGATACTATACTTTATTTTGCTGTAAAGTATAAAGATAAAGATAACATTTCAAGGACACATTTTATATTTCCTCATCTCGATGGTTTTGACAGGAGTAATGCACTCCTTTCTTACTATGCTGATAATAAGGAAAGTTATAAAAATTCCTTCGGAATGAAAATGGCTACAAGTGTAAATTATAACGGTTTAAGCAAGAAAAAAACTCCTGTACTTGGTTCATGGACTGTTCAGGATTATGCTTTTCAGACTGAAGCTGAAATAGCCAAGG
>DOVG01000212.1 GCA_003520205.1 Lachnospiraceae bacterium | reverse complement strand
ATTTGGAAGTATAAAAAAATCAAGATATAGAGAATTACCTTCTACTTTGTAGTCATTTCCCCAGCTGAACATTTCTATACCATCAAATGTTGTTTTAAGAGAAATACCACTGTATTCAGTAGCATTCCAGCTTGCACCTTCAGAAACGCCCTGATCAATTTTTGTTTTTAATGCTTCTAGATCAGGGGCATTATCAAAGTTGAATCTGACTCCTATCTTAAAATCTGTTATATCGTTACTTATACTTACAATTTCTGCATTTGCATATCCAGCTTTTTCAACCTTTTCTACCAGCTTTGCATCTCCATCAGTGTTTTCCTCCAAAACAGCATCCTTAGCATTGTCATTAACTACATCATAGGTAATCTTGCCTCCGGTTTCATCATCATATATTTCCTTTGTAACCTTATTACCTTCATCTGAAATAACCTTTGATTCTGAAGATTTAACTCTAAAATCATTTTTTGTATTTTTTCTGTAGAAAGCAGCTGCATATACTCCTCCTCCGATAGTAAGACATCCAAGCATAATTACTGCTGCACGCCCCATCCATGTTAGAGCTTTGCTATGATTATTTTTATTTTTTGAATGTAGCTTTTTGGATAAACGTTCATTAATTCTTTTGATTTCGATTTCAGATAAACTTTCTTCTTCAAATTCACTGAAATCAGTATCTATATCATTTAAAATGTTATATATATTCTCCATATATGTTCTCCTTAAATATGACTTAAAGTATTACTCTGTTTGGAGTATACAGTTTTTGAAGCTTCCGTTTCCCTCTTGAAGTATGGTTGTAAACTTGAGATTTAGGAAGATTCATATCTTTACTTACTTCATCAACACTATCGCCATCCAGATATATTCTTCTGAAGATTTCCTGGTCTTTATCGGAGAGACAGGATAACATTTTTTCAGCTTCACCATCTATTGCTTCTTCTATATCTCTAAGTCGACCATCTGTTGCGCCAAGATCGACAGGCATTTCGTCCAGAGACTCAGCTGATATATGCATTTCCCGCTTGGATGCTCTTAGATAATCGATAGTTCTGTATCGTGCAATGGCGGCAATCCAGGATTTGAACTCACAACGGGATTCATCAAAATCTTCTGAGTGCTCCCAAACCTTAAGTAGTACATCATCAAAACATTCATCGACCTTATCAGGAATAAGATAAAGCTTTTTTCGAAGTATTGAATATAGAAGCCCTCCATATCTTTCAACAACATACTCCAGAGCACGTTCGTTCTTAGCCCGAAGCTGTTCTATATAGTTATCATCATTTATTCTTCTTTTATTCACACCTTCACTCCTTAGTAAATACTCTTTAATTATTTTTGTGTCATAAATGATATCATTTAATAATATATACGAAGATTGTTTCAGAAGTTTATCATTTTGATAAAAATTTTTCCCAATAAATGTTTAACGATATATTTTGCTAAATGAAAATATATTGACCTATTATTTACTTGTTGAAAATACGATTTTCAATTGGTAGAATAAGTTTAAAGCTGTATCCAATTTAGTATAAGTATAAAACATGGAGAAAACATATGATATCATTCATTGCTTCACTCATACTATTATTTGTTGGTTATATGACATACGGTAGATTAGTCGAGAAGTTTTTCGGTCCTGACGACCGCGAGACACCTGCCATATCCATAAATGATGGCGTAGACTGTATCCCTATGAAAACATGGAAAGCTATCCTTATACAGCTACTCAACATAGCTGGAACAGGACCTATATTTGGTGCGCTTATGGGAGCTTGCTTCGGTCCTGTTGTATTCTTATGGATAATATTCGGTTCTATTCTTGGCGGTGCTGTACATGACTATATGAGCGGTATGATATCCGAAAGACATGACGGCGCATCTATCGCACAACTCTCTGGAATCTATCTTGGAAAACCAGCTCTATATCTGATGAGAGCCTTTTCTGTTCTACTCCTACTTTTAACAGGAACTGTATTTGTGACTAGTCCTGCAGCACTTATAGCAAAGCTCACACCAAACAGTCTATCCGTTACTTTCTGGATAGTTGTTATCCTTGTTTACTATATACTTGCAACTCTTCTACCTATAGATAAACTGATTGGAAGACTATATCCTGTATTCGGAATCATTCTTATCGTTATGGCTGTCAGTATAGCTGGTGCCATAATATTCCTCCCTAACTACAACATACCAGAAATCACTCTTAGGGATCTTCATCCGGATAATCTACCTATATGGCCATTTATGTTTATCACAGTAGCATGTGGAGCTATATCTGGTTTCCACGCCACACAATCCCCTATGATAGCTAAGTGCATCACTAGTGAGAAAGCAGGCCGTAAGGTTTTCTACGGAGCTATGATAATCGAATCTGTAATCGCCCTCGTCTGGGCAGCTGCTGGCGTCGCTTTCTATAGCAGCACTCATCTATTAAATGAAGCGCTAACCAATCAAGGTCAGTCTGGAACAGTATATGAGATCAGTAAAACTATGCTTGGAAATATCGGAGGTGCATTAGCCATAATCGGCGTTGTTGTATGTCCTATCACATCAGGCGATACTGCCTTTAGAAGTGCTCGTCTCATACTTGCCGAATGGACTAAACTGGACCAGAAAAAGATAAAGAATAGATTAATAATAACACTGCCTCTACTTGGTATAGGAGCAGTGTTAACACAACTTGATTTTAATGTATTATGGAGATATTTCTCCTGGAGTAATCAAACTCTCGCGATGATATCTCTATGGGTTGCAACTGTATACCTTATAAAAACAAATAAGCACAAGTTTGTATCCCTTATAACAGCACTCCCGGCTACATTTATGTCTGCTGTATCACTGACTTATATTCTTATGGCCAATGAAGGATTCGGACTAAGTGCTACTATCGCTTATCCGGCAGGTATAACATTTGCCAGTATTCTTTTCGTTATTTACTTAATCAAAAAGTCCCGCAAACCCGCATAAACACTGAAGAATCGAGTAGGAGGAATTTCTCATAAGCGCGAAATTCCGACCTCTCACACCACCGTGCGTACCGTTCGGTACACGGCGGTTCAATCAACTTAACAAGTAACACACCTTTCGGTGTAGTAATCTAACATTGAGACTAATCCAAATGAGGTTAGTTTCTTTGTACTTATAGCCTTTTGTACCCATCCATTGTGAGTGAGTCTTGCATATCTGTCTCCACAATAGGCGATTTTATACGCTGCCCATCTTGGTACATCCAGCTTCATCAAATTCTTAGCTCTATTCTGCGGAGTTTTCCAATGCTTCCAAATACACATACGAAGTCTATATCTGATATTACTATCAAGCTCTTTACAGAGTGTTTTCATACTTCCTATCTTGAAGTAGTTAATCCACCCTCTAAGAGCCTCTCCAATACGACATCCTGTACCTAGAAGAAAACGAATAATATATTTATCCCCCTCATATCTGGGATCAGAATTCATATACTTAACCAGCCTGTTCTTTTGATCTTCAGTCAAGCCTTCCACTTTTTTCTTTTTATAGTTTGCCTTACTCTTGATTTCCTTCATGGCCCTACGCGCAGGATTATCATTAATAATCTTGTCCCCTGCAGCCATATCAAGTGCTCCATTAATAATAGAAAAAATACGTTCTATAGTTGACATAGCATAACCGTTTTCGTTTACCTTAGTTTTTACTTTACCCATAAAAAAATATACAATATCAGACTTTTTAAGAAACTTCACCTTAAATTCACCAAACACTGTTTGACTATTTCAAATCACTCTAAATCTCTAAACTAACTTGATGAAGTTTGTCGCTATTTACGGCATAAAATATATCATAACTCCTTGTAACATAACAGACGAAAGACACTTTTCGGCATCCTTCATCCCGTAAAAAAAGATGAATCATATTAAAATTTTCATATATGGTAATTATCAAGCTATTTAATATTGGATAAAATGAACTTCATAACAATAAAATCCGGTATTTGTTGTAACTAAAAAATTTATTATTTACAAAGGAGCGATTTAAAGATGAAAGATTACACATTTAGTAAAAAAGAAGCTATGATGATATTAAAGGCATATGAAGAGTTCATCAAGTTGGACCTGGCTTTATCCTGTGCACTAGATGAATCTGGAATTGAAGATGGTGGAAAATATAAGAATCTTTGGAATCTGCCTATGATTCTGATGAAGTATTCTCATTTTAGACCTGAGGAATCTGAAAAATTATTCTCAATAGTTCTTAATAAGAATCTTACGGTTGAAGAAAAATATGAGCTGATTATATAAAGATAGTATGTTCAACTATCCTCGTTCATAGTGTCATATAATACAATATGGAATAAAATGACGACGTATATAACTTCTGGACAAACGTCCAGGAGTTATATTATCAAAGCGCCTGCATCTGGACTTGAACCAGAACACCAGAAGAATCTGATTACTCAGAGATTAGCAATCTCCTGCCTTACCAAATTAGGCTTATACAGGCTTATAGTAGGTGGAGAGGGACTTGAACCCCCAGTGCCGAAGCCACGGATTTACAGTCCGCTGCATTACCAATTCTGCTCATCCACCTATAATCGCCGCACACAGGATTCGAACCTGCAAGCCTTTTCAGGCCAACTGTTTTCAAGACAGCTCCCTCACCACCCGGACATACGGCACTAGTTTCTACTATATATAATAGTAGAAAATTATTAATGTGACCTATGGGAATCGAACCCATATCTTCAGATCCACAATCTGAGGTACTACCTTTGTACGAAAGCCACAGTGAT
>DOVG01000223.1 GCA_003520205.1 Lachnospiraceae bacterium | reverse complement strand
AATGTCTATTATGCTGATTTTGACAAAATACTTCTTGAAGTATGTGTTGGTAAGAACAGGCTTAAGACAGAAAGAACAGATATATATACCAATATCAGACATTTTGGAAGGACAACCAAAAAAGGCTATTCCTTTAAGGCTGTTATTCCGGTAGATAAGATAAACGGTAGAGATAAGATTTATTTTGAATATACATATGGCGAGGCTAAGGTAAGGACATCGATTACATTTCTCTCCTTCCAGTCAAGGCTATCAAATAAACTTCCTGAGAGTTACTGGATATTTGGTAACAGTATCCTTAGCTACGATGAGAAGAAGAAACAGATGATTGTAGAACCTCTCACATTTGGAAGCCATCTGAAGCATGAGATAAAAATGATGTACAGGGTGGCACGTCACGGACGTAAGAGGATAGGAAAGAAAAAGACTCTGGAAATGCTGAGACTACGTGCGTCTATAAAGCTGAACCGTGGCTTTGGCAGAAAGGATAATGACAGCATATCGGGCGCACCTAAGAATAAAAAGCCTGTATGGATTACATACGACCAGCTTTTTAAGGGTGGCGATAATGGACAGTATTTTTACGAGTACATGAATAAGAATGTTTCTGATATAGAAACCTGCTATATCATTAACAAGGATACGAAGGAATACAAGGAACTTACAAGGAAGTATGACAGAAAAACTGTGCTTCCATTTAGTACATATAAGACACGCCTGAAGTGCCTTAAGTCAGATATGCTATTTGCTACACGTATTGATATAAGGCTGTATATGGGCTTTACTGAAAATGATGAGATATATGTGAGAGACCTGTTTAAGGCTGATGTAGTGTGTCTGCAGCATGGTCTTACAATTCAGAAAATCGCTCAGTATCAGAATAAGTTCTACGATAATACGAAACACTATTTCTGCGTTTCGCCTAAAGAGGTTGAGAATATCACAAAACCGATTTATGGCTATACAAATGATATGATCACACTTACCGGAGCACCTCGTTATGATGGTCTCGTAGGGGAGCCTAAGAAGCAGATACTCATTACACCGACCTGGCGTCGAAATGTAACTGCCGGAACTAATGAAAAAGGTAAGCAGCATGAGTACAGTGTAAACTTTAAGAGAACTACCTATTATCAGATATATAATTCGCTGATAAATGATAAGAGACTGATCGCTGCGGCTAAGAAGACAGGTTATAGGATAGTATATCTGGTACATCCGATTCTAAGCCCTCAGGCGGATGATTTTGATAAAAATGATTTTGTAGATATAGTGCCGGGAGTGAAAGCAAATTATGAGAAGATGCTGAAGGAATCAGCTCTCATGGTTACAGACTACTCTGGAATTCAGTTTGATTTTGCATATATGAGAAGACCACTTGTATACTTCCATCCTGCAGAGCTTCCTCCACAGTATGCGGAAGAAGATACAGGTTTCGGACCTATTTGCAGGACGAATGATGAGCTGATAGATGAGCTCATCAAAGCAATGCAGTCCGACTGCAGACTTGAGGACAGCTACAAGGATAATATAAATAATTTCTTCCCATATGATGATCAAAGCGCTTGTAAGAGAGTATATGAGGCAGCTCTAAAAATTACCAATTTTAGTTAATGGTTAATGTCATTCCGAGGGAGCGAAGCGACTCGAGGAATCTTTATGAAACGAGAGAATATGAGATATTCATTATCTACAGTAGAAGCTTTCAAGCATCTACATTCAAAAGATACAATTGAATTAACGGATGAACAGCTTGCCCTTCTTCAGCAGACTCTTTATGGTATTCTGCGTGATATAGTAGCTTTTTGTAAGAAATATAAAATTCGCTATGAGCTAGGTGGGGGAAGTGTGCTTGGTGCTGTTCGCCATGGAGCTATTATTCCCTGGGATGACGATATAGATATAAATATGCCCAGACGTGACTATGATAAGTTCAGGCGTCTCTTCCCTAAGAAAATGGGGGCTAAATACTGGCTTCATACTCCGGAAGCAACGGATAATCTGGCACTTCTTTTTTCAAGAGTAAGACTAAAGGGGACTTCTGTGAAAACCAGAGAAGACTACTTTACAGATGAATGTGGTGCCTTTATAGATATATTTATAATAGAAAATACATTTGATAATCCTGTATTACGAAAAATACATGGACTTGGTTCGCTGGCACTTGGACTGCTTCTCTCCTGCAGAAAATTCTGGAGAGACAGAAAGATGATGATGGAGCTGGTCAAAGAGGAAAGTGAGCAAATATCAAAAGCTGAATCTTCTTCCAATACAAAAGAAAATGATTTAGAGGACAAGGTTATAGATATAAAAAGAGTTCGACGTATATTTATAATAAAGATACTTATCGGTATGCCGCTTGCTATTCTGCCAATTAATTTCTGGACCAGATTTGCTAACAAATGGAATGGAATGTGTCATAATCACCGGTCAAAATATGTAACTACTCCATGCGGAAGAAAACATTTCTTTGGAGAATTATATAAACGTGGTGAACTTGTTGCAACAGTGGAAAAAGATTTTGGAGGAATGAAATGCGCCATTCCAAGAGCATATGATAAATATCTTACAAAGCTTTATGGGGACTATATGAAGATACCTGAGGACATAGAACAAGAGAAACATATCGTATATGATCCATTTGTTCTTTGAAGTGGACTTAAGAATGTTTAGATATTCATCAATACAATATTTTAATGACGAATTGGGAATAAAAAATGTCTAATAAACTAATTACATACCTGGTGCAAGGGAATTTCTTCAGACACGGATTTGACTTCTTCGATAGACGTCTGAAGGTGGATTCGGCCATAGGCTGGCTTACCAGAAAGATATATTATGGAAAGCCGAAGAAAATCAAAAATAACAGAATATTCGTAATGTCTTATGATAAGGATTTCTCATGCAATCCGCGTTATATAGTCGAGGAGTTGATAAGACAGAAGAAGGATGTGGAAATCTATTCAGTATATGATAATGATTATACCTATTCAGAAACCAGACGACACTATCCTCCTGAGGTTAAACTGGTCGAGTTCAGAACCAAGGCTATGTATGATGCGATGGCTACATCGAAGATATGGATAGATAATGCTCTTAACATGGTCTGGTATGGAATGCCTAAGTCAAAGGGGCAGTATTACCTGAATACCTGGCATGGAAGCCTCGGAATAAAGCGTCTGGGTGGTAATCGTAAGTGGATGAACCGTGCTGCTAAGGCGAATAAGGTGACGGATTATTGTATAACTAACAGTACATTTGAGGAAAATGTTTTCAGAGAGACCTTCTGGAAGGATGTTCCTTTTCTTAAGTTCGGACATGCCCGTAATGATATCTTCTTTAACGAAGAAAGAATGAAAGAGAAGAGAAGGCGGGTTCTCAGATATTTTGATATAGAAGAAAGTAATGCATCTTCTGATAAAGAGATGTCTGGGGGAGAAAATACTGAAAAGCTGATATGTCTCTATGCTCCAACCTTTAGGGAGAATTCATCAAAGTATATTCCGCTTGATTTTGAAAGTCTGAAGAATGCTTTGGAAAAGAAATATAATCGGGAAGTGATTATAATTGTCAGAGCCCACAACAAGGACCGTGCTGCGTGGGGCTTCAAGGAAAGCGACTGGCTTAAGGATGGCTCTTTCTACGGAGATATGCAGGAGCTTCTTCCGGGTATAGATGTGGGAATATCTGACTATTCAAGTTGGGTATATGATTTTATGCTGACAGAGAGGCCTATTTTATTATATGCACCTGACCTTGAATTATATGATCAGGAGAGGGGATTTTATTATCCGATAGATACCACTCCGTTCCCTGTAGCGAAGACTCAGAGTGAACTGGAGAAGGCTGTTCTTGAGTTTGATGAAAGTATATATAAGGCAGATGTGAAGAGATTTCTTGAGGATAAGGGATGTTATGAGGATGGCAAAGCCTGTGAGAGAATCGTAGAAGAACTGGATAAGCTAATGGCTGAGTAGAATAAATGAAAAAAAGACTAATGACAATTACAAAAGTACTAATATTTGGCCTGATAGTTCTGGCTCTTTTTGTGGTCGCAAATATCTTCTATCGTCCCGTATGGCTTTCTGAAGATGC
>DOVG01000014.1 GCA_003520205.1 Lachnospiraceae bacterium | reverse complement strand
ATTTATTACATATGCTTCTTGATTCCAATAGTATTATTTATATGGTGGAACAAGTATTTTGTAATGTTTGAAAATGATGGTTATGCAGGATATGCATTTGTTTTAAGACTAATGCTGTTACTCTTTCTTGCATTTCTTATTATCGGATTTTGGGAAAATGCGGGAAAGAAGATACAGACTTTCGGAAATACTATCAGTATTACGAGATGGTTTTTTGTGCATGAAGATATAAGTATCAGAGATGTAACTGAGTGTGAAGTGATTACTGGTCTTACATCTCATGGCCGTTATCATACGACTCATTATAATAAGATAGTTATTCATTACGGAGATAGAAAGAAGATTTCGGTTACTGATATAACATACAGCAACTGGAATATGCTCGCCAGATATATGGATTATAAGGGCAAAGCATCATTTATTGATGGTAGAAATTTCTTTGACAGATTTTTTGATAGCAGATTAGGAAATTAGGGGGGGATTAATAGAAAATGCAGCTTAAACCAATTGAGCCAGAGAGAGTAGTTGATGGAGGAAATGATTTTGTTCAGGATTTATCCAATGGAAATCAGACGGCTTCTGATGCAGGAAATGTAAGTAATAATGGTTACTTTAATCCGGAAATGGATTTTGATCCTGCAGGAGACGGTATATTTGAAACTCCAAAGATATTTGACCAGGCGACAGATACTACTTATAACAATAATGATATAAATTATGGTAATACATATGGAGCAGGACCAAATAGTCCACAGGTAGATCCTACATATAATCCGGAGAGTCATCCACGAAAGCTGACGAAGAAAGAATTCTTTGATAGTCCGCGTAATCGTAAGGATAGAGACCGGATAATTATAAGTGCAATTGTTGTTATTATAACAGCTATCTTTGATTATATCAGGACTGATTTCTGGCTATCTGCCCTTAAGAAACAGATAGAATTCGTAAATGATATGGCAGACCAGCTTGGTATGTCGGATTATACTATAGATGTAGATAGAATAATTAAAACCCAGATATTTATATCTGTTTTACTTATTGCTCTGGGACTTGG
This sequence comes from Lachnospiraceae bacterium, assembly GCA_003520205.1. Classification (GTDB taxonomy): domain Bacteria; phylum Bacillota; class Clostridia; order Lachnospirales; family Lachnospiraceae; genus Eubacterium_Q. The sequence goes on along the minus strand of DOVG01000014.1, from coordinate 1,787 downwards.
AATTCTGATTTTTAAAAGCAGGGCATGTGCAATAGCAGGATTGGTGCTGACAATCATTAATTTTGTATCAACACTTATAAATGCACATCAGGTCAAATGGTATTGGGCTATGATAGCATTTGGTTTTGCTGTAGCTTCAACCTTCAGCTTCGCCGCTAACTGGAAAGAGTATGAAGAAAATGGTGACTGGAAGCGGGAATGGTAGCCACGGAGTCGGCTGAAGAAGTTTGCTTTTTACAGATATAGAGGTTATAATCAAGTATAACGTTCGTAAAATAACTAGCCTAATGCGACGAATGCTTGCCTGAGAGTGCGTGTCAAAAAACGTAGGCGTAGCGGGCTACGCTGAGGCTTTTTCGGCACGTGCTATCAGGTGAGCAGGCAAGCATTTGGTCTAGTTATTTAAGATACGTTATACTAGTCCTAGGGAAGACCCACGAAGTGGGAGGAGAATATTATGGCAGAGACAAGTAAAGAAAATAAAGTTGTATTAAATAATGATGAGAATAAAGGCATCATACAGATAGCTGATGATGTTGTTTCAAGTATAGTCGGACTTGCTGTTACTGAAGTTGATGGAGTATCTAAACTCACAGGAGATATAACAAGAGAAATCATATCCAGGCTGGGAAAGAATAATCTGTCAAAGGGAATTAAAGTAACTTATGAAGAGGATTCGGTCAGTGTTGATGTATCTGTTTGTGTCAAATTTGGATACAATATAGTTGATGTATCAAAGGCTGTTCAGGAGAAAGTCAAGCAGTCACTTCTTACTATGACAGGTCTTAAATGCTCTGTTGTAAATGTAAAAGTATCAAGTATAGATTTTGCAGAATAAGGAAAACAGGTAAAGATAATGACCAGACATGAATTAAGAGAAGCAATTTTTAAAACAATATTTCAGATGCCATTTTTTGATGAAGGAATTCCCGAATTAAATAGCGATGAAGAGTTTATATCAGAATTTATATCAGAGTATAAACCTTCAGAAAATAACAAGGTTTACATAATGTCAAAAGTAAAAGACATATCTGATAATCTCTCCTCTATAGATGAATGTATAGAAAAGAATAGTAATGGTTGGAAGCTGGCTCGTATTGGAAAGTCCGAGCTGGCTATACTGCGTGTTGCAGTATATGAGATACTCTTTGATGACGATATACCTGATAAGGTGGCTATAAATGAAGCTGTAGAGCTTGCAAAAGAGTATGCCGGCGACAAGTCAGCATCCTTTATAAATGGAGTTCTTTCAGGACTTGTCCTTTAGTATCATCTGAAGGAATATCAGACATGAAGTATTATACAGTTGGACAAATTAATACATACATCAAAAATATGATCGACAGTGATTACCTCCTGAAGAATGTAGTAATTAAAGGAGAGGTATCGAACTGTAAATATCACAGCATGGGACATATATACTTTTCCTTAAAGGATGAGACTGGTTCCATGCCTTCAGTCATGTTTAAGTCGAATGTATTATCCGGACTTAAGTTTCGTCTGGAAGATGGTCAGAGTATATATGTACAGGGAACTGTAAGTGTTTATGAAAGAGACGGACGTTATCAACTCTATGCAAGAAAGATAGCCCAGGCTGAAGACACGAAGGGCAGGCTTTTTGCTGAGTATGAGAAGCTCAAAATCCGATTAAATGAGGAAGGTCTCTTTGATTTTGATGTAAAAAAGAAGATTCCTGAATATCCCAAACGGGTTGGAATAGTAACTGCCGAGACCGGAGCAGCTGTTCAGGATATAATGAATATAGCAAGAAGACGTAATCCTTATGT
>DOVG01000218.1 GCA_003520205.1 Lachnospiraceae bacterium | reverse complement strand
GCAGTTGCTATTCTTTCCGCTGATGAGTTTAAAGGTAAGATAGCATTTTTCGGTGGTATTAAGAATGCCCGTTTTCGTAAACAGGTAAAGCCGGGAGATGTTCTTGAGCTTAGATGCGAGATAGTTGAAAGAAGAGGACCTCTGGGATTTGGTAAGGCTGTTGCAAAGGTCGATGGTAAGGTAGCGTGTCAGGCTGAAATATCATTTGCTATCGGAGATGCCAAGTAAGAAAGAAGAGAAGGTGAACAGGTATGACAAGTAGTCCTGAGGAGCTGGTTGGACTTACTGCACGGGAAAGACTTGAAAGAAATCCACTGTCAGCGATATATTCAAAGTTCAGAGTTCATTATTACAGAGATGTCTTCAGACGTATTAATTCCAGAGAATTATCACTTACTACAACAGAGGTTTATTGTGTAGAAATCATTCATAATCTAGGCAAACCTACGATTCAGGAGTTTGCAAATTTTATAGGGATTTCATCACCCAATGCTACATATAAGGTTAATTCTCTTATAAAAAAAGGATATGTAAAAAAGGTACAGTCAGATAAGGACAAGAGAGAATTCTATCTTGATGTGACAGACAGATATTACAGGTATTATAATATAAATGAAAAATATCTTGATATTGTTGAAAGCCGTCTAAAAGAGACTTTATCTGAAGAAGAGTTTGATATGTTTAACAATACACTGAAGAAGATATATAATGAACTCATGCCTGAAGTAGGCTTTGGAGAATAAGTCAAATCTTGACGAAATAAAAGGGGGTTAAAAAATGAAAAAATTAGTTAAAGGTATTGCTATATTATCAACCTGTATGATGCTTACAGCATGTGGCAGCAGTGCGTCAACATCAGATTCTGCTATGAAATATGATTCTCCGGTTCAGAAATCTGCGCAGAATGCAGCAGGATATGTTGATACATATGATTATGCTGCTACTGAAGCTGCTGCAAACGATGAAGCGGCGTATGAGACTTCAGATGATGTGACAGTATCAGAAAATGCAGAGGCTGCACCTATTAGTGAGACAGAGAAAGAAAATACAACTAATAAGCTTGATACTGAGAAACTGATTTACAGATGTAATATAAGTCTTGAAACTCTAAGATTTGATGATACTGTTGGAGAGTTTCAGAAGCTTATTACAAAGTATGATGGATTCTTGGAATCTGAGAACACCTATGTAAATAACGGTTCTGGCTCTTATGGTTATGATGGTCTTGGGGTATATGTAGCAACAGTCAGAGTTCCGTCTGATAAGTATAAGGATTTCGTGAGTGAGACCGGTGGTATAGGTACTCTCATCAACAGATCCCAGAATGTAACAAATGTATCTCAGGAGTATTCGGATCTGTCTGTAGAGATGGAAGTTCTCGAAGCTCAGAAGAATGATTATATGGAGATGCTGAAGGAAGCTAAGAAGCTTGAAGACATGGATAATGTAATCCTTATAAGTGATAAGATAACATCAGTCAGTACTCAGATAAATCAGATTAAAACAAGACTTAATTCTATAGATAATGATGTGGCTTACAGCTACGTGGATGTAAGTATCAAAGAAGTTAAAGAAATTATCGAACATTCAGAGGATACCTTCGGAACAAGATTCATGAAGGAAGTTAAACAGGGCTGGTATGATTTCTTCTATGGACTTCAGAGCTTTATCATATGGCTGGTTGCAAATATCTGGGGACTCCTTATATTTGTTGGAATTATCTTCCTGATAATCTTTATAATTAAGAAGATGATTAAGAAATCCAGAAAGAAAAAAGAAGAAAGAATGGCTCGTATGTATCCGGGATATATTCCTGAACCACAGAAGAATACAGGTGCTGCACAGGGTACTGAGAAGACAAATGCAGTGCAGGAAGAAAAGAAGGATACTGATAAGTCTGGAGATAAAGGAAAAAGTAAATAGAAAGTAAGATTATTATTCCGGCAGAACGTATGTTCTGCCGGATTTTAAGAAGTTTTCGATATAGTTACGGAGAGATATGAAGCGATTTCTAAATTATTTAAAACCATATACTTTAAGATGCATACTTGCACCATTATTTAAAATGCTTGAAGCAACATTTGAGCTTTTTGTTCCGCTTGTTATAGCGCATCTGGTAAATGTAGGTATCGAGGGTGGTGATAAAAAAAGTATTATTGTTTCTGCCATCCTTCTTTTTGTGCTTGCGTTAGTTGGCATGGTGGCGGCAATAACAGCCCAGTATTTTTCTGCAAGAGTGGCTATGGATTTTGGTAAAACAGTCAGAAGTGAACTGTTTAAGCATATAGAGAGCCTGTCTTATAGTAATATAGATAATCAGGGGACTTCTACTCTTATTACAAGAATGACAAGTGATGTAAATCAGATGCAGACTGGAGTAAATATGATCCTGAGACTGCTTCTCAGATCGCCGTTTATAGTATTTGGTGCAACTATCATGGCATTTAAAGTAAATGCAAAGGTTGCAGTTTATTTTATCTATATTCTGATTGCACTTTTTATAGTGGTTGGATTAATTGTAGTAGTAAGTATACCGCTTGTAAGAAGAGTTCAGGAGAGACTGGATGACGTTACACTGCATACACGTGAGAATATAGTCGGAGTAAGAGTTATAAGGGCATTTAACCGTTCTGATGAAGAATCAGAGGAGTTTCATCTGTCTGCCAGACTTCTCATGAAAATGCAGCTTCTGGTTGGAAGGGTATCATCATTTCTGAATCCTGTGACATTAATCATTATCAATACCGGCATAGCATGTATTATTTATAATGGCGGACTTCTGGTAAATGCAGGAGATATTGATAAGGGTGAAGTGATAGCTTTATATAACTATATGTCATATATACTGGTTGAACTTATCAAGTTTGTGAATTTCATAATAACAGTTTCTAAAATGTTCGCCAGTGCAAGAAGAGTCGCAAATGTAATGGATATTCAGCCGGATATAACCTTTGGAGACCAGGAAATAGAAGAATCATCACGACCACATTCTGTAGTGTTTGAAAATGTATCTATGACATATAAGGGTTCAAAAGCTCCAGCCATAAGCGATGTGAGCTTCAAAGCTGAAGAGGGAGAAGTAATCGGAATAATTGGTGGAACGGGCTCCGGTAAATCTACACTTGTGAATCTGATTCCCAGATTCTACGAGGCTACTTCAGGTTCTATAATTATAGATGGCAAGGATATAAAGGAATATTCGAAGAAAGCCATCAGAGGTTTATGTTCGGTTACACCGCAGCATAGTGTACTCTTTAGTGGAAGTGTTGAAGATAACCTGAGAATGGGAAGAGAGGATATAACTAAGGAGCAGCTGAACGCTGCGCTTAAGAGTTCGCAGTCTGAGAGCTTTATGAAGGATAAAGAAGGAGGACTTGCTTACGTTGCCAGTTCAGGAGGAAGGAACTTCTCAGGGGGACAGAGACAGAGGCTCTGTATTGCCAGATGTTTTGCCAAGAATGCTCCTATAATCATAATGGATGACAGTGCTTCTGCCCTTGATTTTGCTACAGAAAAGAGTCTGAGACAGGAAATAAATTCCCTTAAGAAGAATAAGATAATCTTCGTTGTCAGTCAGAGAATAGGAAGTATGCTCAGTGCTGACAGAATAATTGTTATGGAAAAGGGGCATATGGCTGCTGTAGGAAGTCATGATGAGCTCCTAAAGACTTCAGATGTATATCGGGAAATATACAGATCTCAGGTAGACGAACAGGAGGTGGCATCATGAGAATCATGAAATATCTTATCAGATATATACCTCTTATTATTATATCTGTTGCTCTGGCAGTTGTGTCAGTATATATGCAGCTAAGAATCCCTGTTTTTGTAGGAATGGCTATAGATTCAATTGGTGGAGGAGATGCATTTTCAGGGAAAAAGCTACTAATGTACTGCTGTTACGTCGTTATGTGTGCCGGCTTTGCAGGTGGTGCACAGTGGCTTATGACATTATTAAACAATTCTGTGGTAAACAGAGTTTCCAGAGATATAAGAGTGAAGGCATTTGATGTGCTCCAGAGTACGCCGCTTGGATATATAGATTCACATTCTGCCGGGGATATAGTTTCAAGGATAACAACGGATATAGACCAGTTTGCAGATGGACTTCTGCTGGGGTTCTCTCAGCTGTTTACCGGAGTGGTTACCATAGCCGGAACTATTGTTTTCATGATGAGACTGGACAAGCGTATAGCGATTATGGTTATACTGCTTACTCCGCTTTCACTTTTTGTAGCCGGATTTATTTCCAGGAAAACTCATAAGTATTTTGCAAGGCAGTCGGAAAGAAGAGGAAAACTAACCGGATATATAGATGAGATGATAGGAAATGAGAAAGTAGTTCAGGCATTTTCCTATGAAGATGAGGCAAAGGAAAGATTTGACGCATTAAATGAACATCTTACGGAAGCAAGCTTCAAGGCTACATTTTATTCGTCTATAGTTAATCCTACTACCAGATTCGTTAATAACATTATATATGCAGCAGTGGCTGTAGTTGGAGCATTTCTGGCACTTTCATCAGGAATAACTATAGGAAATCTGGTTACATTTTTGTCATATGCTAATCAGTATATGAAGCCATTTAATGAGATATCAAATGTACTTACAGAGTTTCAGAATGCTTTGGCATGTGCGGACAGAGTTATGCAGCTTATAGAAGCTGAAACAGAGACTCCGGATAAAGATACGGATACAAATCTTGTGACAGTAATGAACGGTCTTGCGGAAGATAAGAGAGGACATGTAGAGATTGAGAATATGAGCTTCTCATACGTTAAGGATAAGGAGCTTCTGAAGAATCTTTCCTTAAGTGTACAGCCTGGTATGAGAGTTGCCATAGTAGGACCTACCGGAAGCGGAAAGAGTACGCTCATAAATCTTCTTATGAGATTCTATGAGGTGGATGAGGGTTCTATAAAAATAGAAGATACAGACATAAGAGATATATCGCGTGAGAGCCTGAGAGAAAGCTTCGGAATGGTTTTACAGGAGACCTGGCTTAAAACGGCTTCTGTTCGTGACAATATCTGTTATGGAGTCAAAGATGCAACAGATGAAGAAGTAAGAAAAGCGGCAGAGCTTACGCACGCAGACCACTTTATTAAGCAGCTGCCGGAAGGATACGATACTATTCTTTCGGAGGATGGAGGCAGTCTGTCAGAAGGACAGAAGCAGCTTCTCTGTATTACAAGAGTCATGCTCAGGATTCCTCCAATGCTGATACTTGATGAGGCTACATCATCTATAGATACAAGAACTGAACATAGAGTCCAGAGATCCTTTGCCAAAATGATGCAGGGAAGGACTAGTTTTATAGTAGCTCACAGACTTTCTACTATACGTGAGGCAGATATGATACTGGTTATGAAGGATGGAAATATAATCGAACAGGGAAATCATCAGGAACTGCTTGAGAAGAAAGGCTTCTATGAAGAACTGTACTATAGTCAGTTTGAAAACTAAAATGAGTGCGGAAAAATCTTGCGAAGCGTATTAGCTATATGGTAGTATTGTAATTGTAATGCAAAGATAAACGGACGAATCCATTCTGAATCCGTCCGTTTACCATTAGTGAAGGTTAAAAGT
>DOVG01000161.1 GCA_003520205.1 Lachnospiraceae bacterium | reverse complement strand
GAATTTGCTGTATACATACCTGAGCATGAACCGCAGGTAGGGCAGACCTTTTCTTCAAATTCTACTACATCTTCATCAGATATTTTTCCGGCAGTACGCTCTCCTACTGCCTCAAACATAGATGAAAGGCTTCTCTTTCTTCCATGAATATGACCGGCAAGCATAGGTCCACCTGATACAAAAACAGTTGGTACATTTACTCTTGCAGCAGCCATAAGAAGACCAGGAACATTTTTGTCACAGTTAGGTATCATGACCAGAGCGTCAAACTGATGTGCGATAGCCATAGCCTCTGTTGAATCTGCAATAAGATCTCTTGTAACAAGACTATACTTCATACCTATATGTCCCATAGCAATACCATCGCAGACAGCAATAGCCGGAAACATAACCGGTGTTCCGCCAGCTTCAGCGACGCCAAGCTTTACAGCCTGAGCTATTTTATCAAGATTCATATGTCCTGGTACTATTTCATTATAGGAACATACGATTCCTACCATAGGTTTTCTTATTTCTTCTGCAGTATAACCAAGTGCGTTCAGAAGAGAACGTGCCGGTGCCTGCTGAAGTCCACATTTCATGTTATCACTCTGCATAATAAAACTCCTTCATCTTTTATAATTTAATTTCTTTTATTCAGCCATAAATCTCAGCTTTAATATATAAAAATATAAAACCAGTGCCACTACATTAATAGCCAGTCCAAGAAGACCTTTTATAAGACCTTTCTTATTCTTCTCTGTTATTCCATCCTTTATTTCAAGAAATACTGCATAAAATGCCAGCAGGAAGAATAATACCAGCCCGGCACTTATTACCGTTAATTTAGTAAGAAGGCATAATCCAACAAGTCCAAGATTAATTAATCCTATCGTTGTTGAGATTCCATACAGTCCTCCAGTTCCTTCCGGATTATAATCACCTTTTTTCTTCATAGTATTTCTGCACTCATACTCTTTCTGCAATCAATGAACCCATCTCATCACATTTTACCTGTGGTTCACCCGGTTTCGCGATATCAATGGTACGATATCCTTCTTCCAAAACTTTCTTCACAGCATTTTCTACCGCATCAGCCTCTTTGTCAAGGTCAAATGTATATCTAAGCATCATTGCTGCACTAAGAATAGTTGCAATCGGATTAGCTATATTCTTTCCTGCTATATCAGGAGCTGATCCGCCTGATGGCTCATAGAGACCAAATTTAGTCTCATTTAGAGAAGCAGATGGAAGCATTCCGATTGAACCTGTTATCATCGATGCTTCATCAGAAAGAATATCTCCAAACATGTTCTCAGTAAGAACTACATCAAACTGTGCCGGATCCTTAACGAGCTGCATAGCCGCATTATCTACAAGCATTACACCATACTCAACTTCAGGATAGTCCTTAGCTACTTCATCAGTAACTTTTCTCCAAAGTCTGGAGCTGTCGAGAACATTTGCCTTATCTATAAGTGTTACTTTCTTACGACGCTTCATAGCTATATCAAATGATTTTATAGCTATACGTCTTATCTCATTCTCATTATATGAAAGCGTATCAACTGCAGTCATTACACCATCTATTTCTTTAGTATATCTCTCGCCAAAGTAAAGTCCTCCTGTCAGCTCACGCATCATCATCATATCAAATCCGCGCTCTGCCACTTCTTTCTTGAGTGGACATGCATCAGACAGTTCAGGATAAAGATATGCAGGACGAAGATTCGCAAAAAGCTTAAGCGCCTTACGTATTCCAAGAAGTCCTGCCTCCGGTCTCTTCTCAGGTGGAAGCTTGTACCAGGGAGAAGTCTGTGTATTTCCACCGATGGAGCCCATCAGCACAGCATCCTTAGACTTTGCTATATCAATAGTCTCCTGTGTAAGAGGTTCACCATTTACATCTATAGAACAACCTCCCATCAGAAGCTGTTCGTAGTTAAATGTATGTCCATACTTTTTTCCAACTGCATCCAGAACCTTCATAGCTTCAGTAACTATCTCCGGTCCTATACCATCACCTTTAATAACTGCAATATTACAAATCATCTGTTATACCTCGATTCTATAATTAATCTTCCTTTAAGAAGTTATAATACTCCGGTGAATTCATATTTACAATATTCAGATATTCCTTGCCATCCTGCCCTACATAAAAACCATAGTACGGAGTTATGATATTACCATCCTGAGTATTCTTTCCTTCTACTATACATTCTTCATTATCAAGCACTATGCAGACAAGATTGTCTACACTGTACTGTTCATTTCTTTCAAACAGACCATCCAGATCTTCTGCAGTAACTGCGTACTGAGCCATATCCGGATCTCCTGTTACATAATCATAGGCCTGCTTTCCTACATAAAGCTTGTAATGTCCTGAATAATAATAATCATCCAGAACAGCCTTCTCTTTATAATACTTAAATGAATCTCCTTCAGGAACAAGATATGAATCACTATTAGTTTCATACCATTTATGATTCTTGAATACATCTTCGGAAAATGAAGCTACAGTCAGTTGACTATTAGATGAACTTTCTGTTACTGCCTCTGTGGTCTCTGCTTCTGTCACAGCTTCTGTTGTTTCTTCTGTGATATCGTCAGTCACACCCTCAGAAGACACTTCTTCCTCAGAAGGTGTAAATTCATCTTCTATATTTTCCTCGGTATTAAATTCAAATTCTGTAATTTCAGGAATAGTAAACTCTTCTGTAGTACTGCTACTACTATCCATAGCATAATCCATTCCCTTCTTAATCATCCTGAATACACCTACTACGATAAGGATACCAAGGAGAACTATACTTCCTATGATGATTCCAATCATCAGACCAGTATTCGATTTCTTCTGAGGCTGTCCCTGCTGTGGGTAGCCTTGCTGCGGGCCCGATTGCTGCTGATATACACCTGGTTGTCCCTGATTCGGATAGCCTTGCTGTGAACCTGCCTGCTGCTGATATACATTTGGCTGTCCCTGGTTCAGATAGCCTTGCTGTGGACCTGCCTGCTGCTGATATACATTTGGCTGTCCCTGCTGCGGGTAGCTCTGTTGATTTTCAGTATTGTCGTTCATATATAAATCCTCTCTATACGATTTTCTTCTTTACTGATGTAAAGCAATCAACTAACGCCATGACTGGTGAAATGTATAAACAAGCGATATCTGTAGTCGTCAGTGCTGCACGATTATTGAAAAATGCAGACAGAAATAAATCTGTTTTCGTTTTTCCACTCATTACTCCTGCCAGATCATACATTATTCTGCTTAGGTATATTGTCTTAAAACAGTAAATAACAGCCAGTATTACAAATATGACTATTATCATTCTTGGTGGAAAATAATCCGAAAAAAGGTAAAGCGATGCAACTATAGCTACAAAACGAATAAGCATTTTGAGTACTGTAATTATTATATACACATTTTCGCTTCCTGATTTAATTGTCAGGTTAGGCAGTATATACTCAAGGGCTATACCCGTCGCAAGAATAAGGCATGCACATACTTTCCTTATACCACTGATATTTCCTCTCTTATTAGAGAGCACAAAACCAATAATTAAAGCTATAAGATATATGATTACCGGTCCGAACTTATATACAATCAGACTGAGGAGTAAATTAAAATCCTGTGATGTAAACATTTTCTCACAAACCTCTTATGCATCCTTGGCATTGATGGAATTAATAAGTCCTCCGCTTTTGATAATATTTTGCATAAATGGAGGAAATGCCTGTCCCTGATATTTCTTTCCTGTAGTAATATCAGTGATTTCTCCTGTGTCAAAATTAACTTCTACTTCATCCTCTGCTTTGATCTCTTCGCTTGCTTCCTTACACTCAAGTATAGGCAGTCCGATATTAATTGAATTTCTATAGAAAATTCTTGCAAATGACTCTGCTATAACGCATGAGATTCCTGAAGCCTTTATAGCGATAGGTGCATGTTCTCTTGACGAACCGCATCCAAAATTCTTTCCGGCTACCATTATATCTCCGGCCTTTACTCTGTTAACAAAATCCTTATCAATATCTTCCATACAGTTCTTGGCAAGTTCTGCAGGATCTGCAGTATTAAGATATCTTGCAGGAATAATAACATCTGTATCTATATTGTCACCATATCTATGTACTGTACCATGTGCTTTCATATTTATCTTTTCCTTTCTCAATAGATATATCAATTAACGAGTCAAAAAGAACCGTCCCTACTGACTTAAGTCTTCAGGACTGCTTATTTTACCTGTGATAGCTGAAGCTGCTGCAACAGCAGGACTGGCAAGATATATCTCTGAATCAGTTGTTCCCATACGTCCGATGAAATTACGGTTTGTTGTTGATACTGCTCTTTCACCATGAGCAAGTATTCCCATATGTCCTCCAAGGCATGGACCACATGTAGGTGTGCTGACTATCGCACCTGCTTCTATGAATATTTCAGTCAGTCCTTCACGAACCATCTGAAGATATATCTCCTGTGTTCCCGGAATTACGATTACTCTGAGCCAGTCAGCAACCTTTCTTCCATTCATGATATCAGCTGCGATTCTCATATCATCTATACGACCATTTGTACAAGAACCGATAACAACCTGATCTATCTCGATATCTCCCTGTGCATGGATTTCATCGATAGTCTTTGTATTCTC
>DOVG01000233.1 GCA_003520205.1 Lachnospiraceae bacterium | reverse complement strand
TGAATGGGGATGCTGCAAGAAGATTTTCAGCTACTCTGGAAGATATACTAAATGACAGATAAAAAACTCGAGGAATCTTTTGATGTTTAAATGAAAAGATTCTTCGGGATAAAGCTCTCAGAATGACACTTATATTGTTTATTAAAAGAGACATTATATATGAAGAATATATTAGAATATCTAAATAAATCGGCTGAATTGATGCCTGAAAAGGAGGCTTTTGCCGACGAAAATCGTAGTATAACTTTCGGTGAGCTATATAAGAAGGCGCATAATATAGGAGCATATCTGACACAGTTTAATTGTCAGAGAAGACCGGTTCCACTGCTTATGGATAAATGCGTTCAGACCGTTGAACTGATGATGGGTGTCGTTTGTGCCGGAGGATTTTACGTAATTCTTGATCCATCGCAGCCGGTTAACAGATTGAATCAGATTCTGGAAACACTTGGTTCGGATATACTGATAACCAGTAGTGAAGCAAAGACGATTGCAGATGAACTATCTTTTTCAGGTACTATACTGACAGGTGAAAGTCTGATAGAAAAAAATGAAGCTTCACTTAGTGAAAATGAAGCTTTAGAGCTTAATAAGGGATATGAGAGACTGCTTCAGATAGAAAAAGACAGTCTGGATACAGATCCGCTTTATGTGCTTTTTACTTCAGGTTCTACAGGAGTTCCCAAGGGCGTTGTTGTCAGTCATCGTTCGGTAATAGATTTTATTAATGAATTCACAAAAGTATTTAATATAGATGAAAATGATGTTCTGGGCAATCAGGCGCCATTTGATTTTGATGTATCAGTAAAGGATATCTATAGTGGACTTGCGGTAGGGGCAACGGTGCAGTTGATTCCAAGAGAGTATTTCTCTGTTCCGGTAAAGCTACTGGATTTTCTTGATGACAGAAAGGTTACTAATCTTACCTGGGCAGTATCTGCGCTGACTATAGTATCGATTTTTGATGGACTATCCTATAAGAGACCGGAGTCTATCAGAAGAATAATGTTTTCCGGTGAAACTATGGGGGTGCGCCATCTGAATTACTGGAGAGAGTATTATCCTGAAGCAAGACTTGTTAATCTGTATGGACCTACAGAAATAACATGTAACTGTACATTTTATGAGATAGAGAAGGAGTTTTCTTCAGGAGACAGGATTCCTATTGGAAGAGCATTTTCAAATGAAAAGGTATTTCTTCTTGATGAGGAGGATAGGGAGATAACAACTCCCGGAGTCGAAGGAGAGATATGTGTCAGTGGAACTACACTGGCTCTCGGATATTATAATAACCGGGAACAGACTGACAAGGTATTTGTTCAAAATCCTTTGAATGATTCATGGAAAGAGATTGTATATCGTACAGGAGATATAGCAGTCTATGACGAAGATGGTAATCTATGCTTTCTGTCACGTAAGGATACCCAGATAAAACATATGGGACACAGGATAGAACTTGGAGAGATAGAAAATGCTCTGGACAGGATTGGAGCAGTCGTAAGAAGCTGCTGTGTATTTGACGAAAGAAAGAATAAAATAGTATGCTTCTATCAGGGCGATATAAGTAAAAAGGAAATTATAATAGAAGCAAAGAAATATCTTCAGGATTTTATGATACCAAATGTATTTCGCCAGATGTCGGAGCTTCCTATAACTAAAAATGGAAAGCTGGACAGAAAACAGCTGAAGCAGTCGCTGGAATGTAAATAGGTTAATAATTTAAATTTATAAATATATTTGAAAAGGAGAGGGCTATGGAAGAATTAATGGAGATTCTGGAGGATATATGTCCAGATGTGGATTTTGAGAATGAGAAAGGGCTGGTAGATAATAAGATATTATCATCATTTGATATCTTATCTATAGTTAGTGAGATCAGCGAGAGTTTTGATATCAGAATAACTCCTGCTGAGATAATACCAGAGAATTTTAATTCGGCAGAAAGTTTATGGAACATGATAAGCAGATTAAAAGGATAATGATTTGATATTGGAGGGTCTTATGAAACAGAGTTTAAAAGCTAAAATTCTAATTATATTACTTGCTGTTGGTTATATACTTGAAGGAAGCATTGCCGGTCAGGTTCAGGCTGCATCGAATGGAATAGTTAAGGAAGGCAGTGAGTATCTTCTCTATGAAGATGGTGTTTTTCAGGAGAACTTTACAGGACTCAAGAGGATAGAGGATGATGATACATTTGAACTCTATTATGTAGAAAATGGTAAGGCTATATTAAATAGCTGGAAGACAGTGACTGACGAAAATGGTAAGTTCAAATACTATTTTGGTAAAAATGGTAAGGCATATAAGGCTGAGAGCTTTGCCGGAATGAGATCAACCAAAGTTGTACTAAAAACTATAAAGGGAAAGAAGTATGGCTTTGATGAAAATGGTCATATGGCAAAGGGTCTCTGGTCAACCGAAACAAAGCTTGTATATTTTAATAAAAAGACAGGTGTATATAATAAGAAAACTTCCAAGAAATACCAGAAGGCTGTTAAGCGTGGAAAAACTTCTAAAAAGCTTCTCAAGAATCTGAAGAAGGTATTTGGAAAGCCAAAGAAGACTAAGAAAACTAATTCATGCAATCCATTTGATATAGAGGATGGTGCTGGAATTACAAGTAAGCAGCTGAAGAGTTATAAGGGATATACACTTACTTATAAGAATATAGTTATCTCACTGACTAAGAATACAAAGACAGGAGTATACTATATGGATGGAGCAGGTCCTATAGACCTGGATTAGATAGGATTAAGGCATGAGAGAATAATCAGGAGGAGGTTCACAACATGAAAAAGCTTATACGATTATTATTTGTATGCGCTGTGCTTGGACAATTATTTATCCCAACAAATTCTGTAATTGCAGCAGAGCCAGGCCTTACAGAAGAGGATGGTAAAATTCATTATTATGATGACAAGGGTGAACTTGTAACAGATAAATGTGCCATTGAGATTAAAGTAGATGGTAAGACTGGTTACTACAAAATAGATAAAGAGGGAAATGTAACTCAGTGGAAGGACGAGAAGGC
>DOVG01000303.1 GCA_003520205.1 Lachnospiraceae bacterium | reverse complement strand
CAGGATATTACAGGACTAAATATCTATAGTCAGAAGACAGAGGAATTCGAATTTATTCCGGGACCTGTTTTCACAAATATACTTCTGGCTGATGAGATTAACAGAGCTACACCGAGAACTCAGGCAGCACTGCTTGAAGCTATGGAAGAAAGAGCTGTGACTGTAGATGGAAAAAGCAGAGAGCTGGGTAAGCCTTTTATAGTTATAGCAACTGAAAATCCTGTTGAAACAACAGGTACATTTCCCCTTCCAGAGGCTGAGCTTGACCGTTTTATGGTTAAGCTTACCATGGGAGATATAAGTGTAGAGGATGAAGTAAAGATATTGGAGAGATTTATAGTTGATTCTCCAAATAAAGATATATCTCCTGTTGTAAAAGCAGAGGAGATAGTGGAAGCGGCAAAGACTGTAAGAAGTGTTACAGTAAATAAGGCTGTTATGAACTATATAGTAGGTATATCAGATGCTACCAGAAATTCAAGTAAGCTTTTCTCAGGAGTAAGCCCAAGAGCATCACTTAATCTTATGAGAATATCTCAGAGCTTTGCAGCTATTTCCGGACGTGAGTTTGTGACTCCGGATGATGTAAGATATCTGGCACCATTTGTTTTTGCACATAGGATTATAACGAGCTCAGGAATATCGAACCTTGTTGAAACACGAAATATAATAAGGGAAATCATTACTGCAGTTAGTGTTCCTGTAGAAGACTGGAAGTAAGGGTATACGATATGAAGTTTGTTGCAGCTATAATAATGCTGGCAATTGTATATTTTACCCAGAAATATCTTTTTAGAAAAAACTGGTTTAAGAATCTCGAGCTGGATATGGGTTTCAGCCGGGATTTCATAGAGTGCGGGGAGAGCGCTGATCTTGTTGAAGTTATTACTAATGACAAGTTTATGCCTCTTCCTTCTTTTAGTTTAAAATTCTCTATTGATAAGAGTCTTCTTTTTGATAATACCAACAATAGTACGGTAACAGATCAGTATTATAAGAATGAAATCTTTTCTATCATGGGACATCAGAGGGTTACTAGAAAGCTGTCCTTTAAAGGCTCTAAACGTGGTGTTTTTCTGGTGCAGAATGCTAATTATATCGTTCATGATTATTTCATGTTAAACCGGTATGCAGGTAAAATGAGAAGTACAGATGCTATATATGTATTTCCAAAGAAGATGGCTACAGAGAAGTTTAATGTGATGTTTAAAGGACTTCTTGGAGAGATTGAAACCAGAAGAAATATGATTGAAGACAGTATGTCATTCAGAGGTATAAGAGAGTATCAGCCATTTGATTCATACAGAAGTGTTAACTGGAAGCAAAGCGCAAAGATGGGATCACTTATGGTTAATATGCGTGGATTTACTACAGATTCACGTGTTCATATAATGCTGAATCTTGATAGTGATAACATGATAGAAGCAAACAAACTGCTGGAAGAAGCCATATCTCTTACAAGTAGTTTCGCACGTCAGTTTATAAAAGAGTCGGTAAATGTATCGGTTGTCACAAATGCGACCGATGAAAAAGGCAACCAGCTTCCAAAGGTTAACGAAGGAGCTGAATTAAAGCATGGAATAACTATAGACAGAATGCTCTCTGAGATAAAAGGCTCCCAGGGTAAAGATGAATTTATAAAACTTCTGAATGATGAGGTAAATAAAGTCAGCAGAGATAATCTGTATCTGATAATCAGTCCGTATGCGAAGGAAGATTTACTCGAAAAGCTTGATATGATTGAAAAAAAAGATGGTGCTGTTCACTTAATAGTTCCTTATTATGATGAATATCCATATATAAGAAATCGCGCCTATGCCGAAGGATGGGAGGTGCCGATAAATGTTTAACTGGATACGAATAATCAGGAAGATTTTAAGACTTATATATGAGTTTTTATTTATTGTGCTTATTATTGATTTTTGTGTCTGCCTTTCAGGAGGCAATATGATGGGGATGGAATCACTTATAGCACTTGCAGGAGTATTGGTAGTTTCATATATAGCAAGAGATAAAGTGTCGCATGCTATATCTTTATCTATTATACATGTGATTCTCGGAATACTGGTATTCTTCCTCATGCATGATATGTATATGAAAATTATTTTGGATGTAGTCCTTTTGGGTATATTTATTGACGCTGCTATGTATATGAAGAGAGGCTTTTTTATACATAGGGCATTTGATGCACCGTGGGATGTATTCTTTGTGGGAATTGCAGTTACTATACTTGCTTATTACCTGAAGAATGACGAGCTTCAGATGTTTGTATATTTTGCTTCTATAATTATGATGATTGATTACCTGGTAAGTCTGTACATAGAAGGACTTGATAGTTATATAGAACTTAATAAATCTGTGGTAGGCTTGCCTATGAGACAGATGATATCCATTAACAGTTTCATAGTTACAACAGTTATTGCTATCATTATTGTAACTATATTTCTTGCAGATTTATTTGGACTTCCGAAGGTAGTGGCTGGATTTGTTCTGGCTTTTCTTGCTCTTATCAGAATTCTTATAGTTATACTTGGATTTATTATGAGATTCGTTTTTGGCTTCTTTACAGCTGCTCCGGTTGATCATAAAAGAGCTGCAGAAGAGATAGAGGAGATAGCAAGGGAAGAAAGTATATTATCCAGGATACTCTACTTTGTTATGGTAGCGATGGTTATAGCATTTGCTGTCTATGTTCTGATTCGTATATGTAAGTTACTGGTTACATGGCTTATATCAAAACAGGATAGAAGATATGAAATAATTGAGAAGCTGGATACAAAGAAGAAGAAAGGAATGGTCAAGACTCACATAGAGAAGGAAACTGACTACGGTATTAATTCAAACGAACAGAAGGCAAGACGTATCTATAAGAAGAAAGTTATATCTTTCAGGAGATTCTTCCTGCCTGACAGAACGGATACAACAAGTGACATAGAAGAAGCTATATTGAAGTTTACACATGATGATGAAGAGAGCATATCTTCAGAAAAGAATAAAACTTTAAAAGAAATGTATGAGGCAGTCAGATATGGGAATAAAGTCCCAGACCGAGACTACCTCAGAAAAATGAAGCAATTAT
>DOVG01000114.1 GCA_003520205.1 Lachnospiraceae bacterium | reverse complement strand
GATGAAGTGATTGTTTATGCAAACAGAGATGAGGGTTCGGTTTATGATCATCTGAAGAGAGCTATAGACTTCTCAATGAACAGACTGGGACCTCACCATATGCCGGCTGGTCTTCATGCAGACTGGAATGACTGCCTGAGACTTGGAAAGCAGGGTGAATCAACATTCGTTGCATTCCAGCTTTATTATGCATTTACTATAATCAAAAAGTTTGCAGAATACAAAAAGGATAACGATTATATCGCGTATATAGATGAAAAGCAGAAGGTACTTGGTAAGATACTGGGTGAGGACTGCTGGAATGAAGACAGGTTTATTCGTGGTTATACAGAGGCTGGACAGATTATCGGTCAGAGAACTGATGAGGAAGCATCCATGTGGCTTAATCCACAGAGCTGGTCAGTTATAAGTGGACTTGCAACTGCAGAGCAGGCTGATAAAGCTCTTGATTCAGTTGAAAGAGAACTTAACACTGATTATGGCGTGATGCTTATGGCACCGGCTTATAAAGAGCATGCATTTGATGGAGCGCTTATGCTTCTGTTTAATGCTTCAACAAAGGAGAATGGTGGTATATTCTCACAGCCACAGGGATGGATAATACTTGCTGAATCATTAAGAGGACATGGTAACAGAGCATTTAAATACTTTATGGAAAATGCTCCTGCAGCTCAGAATGATAAAGCAGAAATAAGAAAGCTTGAACCATATTGCTATGGTCAGTTTGTAGAGGGTAAAGACAGCCCTGAACACGGTAGAGCACATGTTCACTGGCTCACAGGAACAGCTTCAACTGTTATGGTTGGATGTGTAGAGGGTATCATGGGAATGAGACCGGATTTCTATGGACTTAAGATAGATCCGTCAATTCCTTCAGATTGGAAGAGCTTTGAAATATCTAAGGATTTCAGAGGTAAGCATCTATCTATTAAGGTTAATAATCCAGATGGCGTGGAGTCAGGAGTAAAGAAAGTTATCCTTAACGGCGAGACTCTTGAGAGCAACTATGTACCCGCTGACAAGCTCCAGGCTGAAAATGAGATTCTTGTAGAGATGTAATTTTTGAAACTGAAAGGATGAATCAGAATGGCTCGTGGAGATGCATCATCTTCAAAAACTAAATCTGGAACAAAAAAAGGAAGTTCTTCAGGTAGAACTAATTCTACTAAAAGAAAAACAACTAATAAAAATACTAAAGCTTATCAAAAACAAAGACAACTTGAGATAGAAGAGGCCAAGACACCACCGGAGAATCTCCTGGAGATTTATGCTATTGTGTGTCTGGCCATTAATCTCATTCTTGTTCTGGGAACATATGGTTTATGCGGCAAAGTCGGGAAAGCAGTCAGTGGCTTCTTTTTCGGCTTGTTTGGCGTTACATTTTATATATTGCCATTTGTATTTTTTGTAGCTTATTGCTTCCTTCTTGTAAACGGTCCGAAACCTAAGATAATAAAAAAGATTATCTGGGGAACTGTATTTTTTATGGCTATAGGATTTATATGTCAGCTGGTTGTTGGAACCAAAGGAATAAGTGTTCAGGATCTTTATTTTGATGGTTATAAGGAGCATCGTGGTGGTGGAATCCTGTTTGGTGGTCTTATAGTTCTTGTAGCAAAAGTAATCAGTAGAGCAGGGGCCGTCATAGTTACGATACTGACATTTCTTATTTCTATTATAGAAGTAACAAATGTAAGAATAGTGGCTCTTTTCAAAAAGTTCTTTTCATTTAACTTCAGTGATGTTCAGAAGTTCGATGAGGATTATGAAGAAGAATATGAGGAATATGAAGAGGAAGAAGAGGACGATGCTTATCTGGTCAGTAAAGGACGAGATATTCTTGGTAATATCAGAGTTCTTGATAAGCAGGGTAAATCCGCTGCAGCAGGAAAGAAGAAGGAAAGAAGTCGTACTAATAAGATAGTTCATAATGAAGAGGTTCATGAGATACTTCCGGACCCGGATAAGAGTATGACAAGAACAGCGACTTCTATGAGAACTGCAGCTGAGCCTGTACAGGAAATCGCTATGCCGCTTAAGGCTAGTCCTCGTAGAAAACCTACAAGTGCCGGAAATGATCTTCTTTCAGAGATAAATAGTGCAAGTGCCCTGTATAACAGAAAACAGGATACAGGAAATATTGCACCGGATTATAAACCAAAGGATTTCTATGAACTCGAACCGGATTCACTTACTTATGATGATCCTCTCGGAAGTGATACAAGCTATGATGAGGAAGCGGGAAGAGTTTCTGCAGATATTCCGGAAGACTATACCAGACATGATGAGGTGGAAGAAGCGTCTGTTACAGCTAAAGCAGATACAGTTAAGATGAAGGATTCATCTCTTAAGGAGATTGTTCCTGATAAGAAGAGTAAATCTTCTGTTAATGAAGAAGAGAAGGTTACTTCACAGGACAAGCTTGATGCGACTCAGGAAATCAAGTCTGAGATAGAAAATACTAAAGAAGTAAAGAAAAAATATGTATTTCCGCCCATGAAGCTTCTGAAATCCGGCGGACGTTCAGCATATAACAGAACAGGTGATGCCTTAGTCAGAGAAACTGCAATTACGCTAAAATCAACTCTGGAAAGCTTTGGAGTAAATGTAACCATTACAAACTGTAGTGTAGGTCCATCTATTACAAGATATGAGCTCCAGCCGGAACAGGGTGTAAGAGTAAACAGGGTTCTATCACTTGAAAATGATATAAAGCTTGCGCTTGCAGCAACAGATATTAGAATAGAGGCACCTATACCTGGTAAAGCATCCATAGGTATAGAGATTCCTAATAAAGAGAAGATGGCTGTGTGCTTCAGAGATCTTATAGATAATGATGTATTCTCACGGTTTAAGTCTAATGTAGCTTTTGCTGTAGGTAAAGATATAAGCGGACAGATAATTATTACTGATATAGCAAAGATGCCTCACCTGCTTATAGCAGGTGCAACAGGTTCAGGTAAGTCAGTATGTATAAATACTATTATTATGAGTATCTTATACAAGTCTGCGCCTGAAGATGTAAAACTCATCATGATAGATCCTAAGATGGTAGAGCTGGCTGTATATAATGGTATACCGCATCTGCTTATTCCGGTGGTTACTGACCCGAAGAAAGCAGCAGGAGCGCTTAACTGGGC
>DOVG01000162.1 GCA_003520205.1 Lachnospiraceae bacterium | reverse complement strand
ATGTCACTGGTTGTAAAGGATCTGTATAAGAAATACGGAGAAAAGGTTGTTGTTGATCATATCAGTTTTGAGATGCCGAAGCCCGGAGTATATGCTCTGCTTGGAACTAACGGAGCAGGTAAGACTACTTCTATAAGAATGATTCTGGGTATGCTGGACAAGGATGGCGGAGAGGTTACATGGAATGATAAACCGCTGAATTTTGACAATTGCAATATCGGTTATCTGGCAGAAGAAAGAGGACTTTATCCTAAGTATACTCTGGTAGATCAGATGAGATACTTTGGAGAACTTAGAGGTATCGACAGAAAAACTATCGATGAAAGAATTAAATACTGGGCAGAGAGGCTTAAGGTTGAAGAGTATATATATCCTGATAAGGCAGCTGAGCTTCTGGAGAAGCAGGAGATGGAAGGCCGTATGAGGTATGATGAGAATGGAAATGTTATATCTGATGGTACTGAAAACAGTCAGACCGGTGGACTTCTTGGAGGAAGTAAAAGAAGAAAGAAAACTAAACTACAGAGTCCGGATCAATTGTCCAAAGGTAATCAGCAGAAGATACAGTTTCTTATAGCAATGCTTTCAGATCCGGAGCTTCTGGTTCTTGATGAACCCTTTTCAGGTCTGGATCCGGTAAATACTGATATTCTTAAAGAGGTTGTAAGAGAGCAGATTGCAGCCGGCAAATACATTATAATGTCCAGTCACCAAATGGAGGTTGTAGAAGAATTCTGTACTGATATAACAATACTTAACAGGTCAAAGGCAGTTGTATCCGGAAATCTCAATGATATAAAGAAATCATATGGCAGAGTCAATCTGAATATTAAGGTAGAACAGGATATTAGACCATATATAGAACAGTCAGGTGCAGACCTGATTTCAGAAAAGGAATTCGAATATCTGATCAAGGTAACTGGTGATGAACAGGCAAATAAGCTTCTTAAGCTTCTTATTGATAATGGTGTAAATGTTGTAAGATTTGATCTTAGTGAACTGTCACTTCATGAAATATTTGTTCGTGAAGTTGGAGAAGTACCAGGATAGTCTGGTCAGAAACAGCAAATATATATTGTGCAGTATAACAGTGAATTATAATGAATAGAGTAGGAAATAAGTTATGGATAGAGAAAATATATATAATATGAAAGGCTTTACAAAGGTCTTTAAGTTTACTCTGGTTCAGACATTTAAGAATTCTGCTTACAGACTCTCATTTATTTTATTTGTAATTGTAATGACGGTCATGGGACCTCTTCAATATGTTATGAGTAAGAATGGTATGGAGACTGCCAGAGATGCATTTGATGTCAACTTTGATGATACTGAGCTTAAGAGAGTTTATGTTATAAATGATACAACTGTTGAGTTCGGTCTGGAAGATATTATTAATAGTAATAATGATTCGAAAGGTGAACTCAGTAGTTCTGATGAGGAGTCAAAGTATACTCCTGAAATGGATGAAAATGGAATGAAGGTTGGAAGTGTTCATTTCATTATGTCTGATGTATCATATGATGAACAAAAATCAAAGCTTGGTACGGACGAGGCAGTTGCCCTTATAAAAAAGACTGATACAGGATATGAGGTAAGTGGAATAATAAGCGACGATTCAGATATTCCTAATAGCGAAATTGATGATGCAGCTGGATATCTAAAGACATATTTCGAAGAAGCAAGACTTAAAGATGTTAATATAAGTGAAGATGATATCAAGAAGATAACTAAAGGACTTGATACAGGCGGTCTTGTAACTGAAAGTGATTACCTGGCAGAAAAGAATAAAACTATAACAGGAGATAAGTATTTTTCTTATATTCTTGGATTTTCGGTTATAGTAATGATGATTGTTTCACTTTCTAATTCATTTATAATAGCGTCTGTTACTGAAGAAAAGCAGTCTAAACTTGTAGAAAGTCTGTTGGTAAGTGTAAGACCTATGGCGCTTCTCATGGGTAAGATCTGTGGAATGATGGGTTATGTATTATCAATACTTGCCTGTGGATTTATTGGTTCAAAGATTTCTGATTATATTATGTCAGATATAATGAAAGTTGATGTATCGCTTTATAGTGGTTCAGGTCTTGATTTTTCATTATTTAGAAATTTTGGTCTTAAGGGACTAATAGTACTGTTATTTGCTTTAATTGTCGGGTATCTTACTTTTGCGGTAATTGGAGGAATAATGGGAAGTGCATGCTCTAAAGTTGAAGATACTCAAAATGCTACCGGAATAGTTATGACTATAGTTATGATCGGATATATGGGGGCTATATTTATTGGAATGGCAGATAAGCCTCTTTTAAATAAAATACTTGCACTAATACCTCCATTTTCATATTTTTCAGCTCCGATAATGTATGTATCGGGAAGAATTGGAATTATGTCTTTGATGGGAACATTTTTGATACAGATAATAATTCTTGCACTTTTGGTGCTGTTATGTGCAAGGGTCTATAGAACACTGATTCTCAGTGATTCCAGTACACCGAAAATAATGCAGATATTAAAAACAGCAAGAAAGTAAGAGGAGGAGACAATGTTTAAGAATTTTGATAAAGTATTTAAGTTTACATTTATAAATCAGGTTCGTCCAAACGGATACAAAATACTTACAATTGTAATAGCGTTGTTCCTGCTTCTTACTCCGACAGCTATACTTGTAATTATAGATAAAATGAACTCTGATGAAGATATTAAGTCATGCAATGCAGATAGAATCTATGTCATTAATGAAGCTGCGCCGGATGTTGATTATGGTGCTTTAAATATGACAAATGTATCCGGATATACTGCAATAAATTATGTAAGAAGTGATTCGGTTGAAGATGCTCTGAATACTATAAAAGAAAAGGGCGAAAAAAAGAGTCTTATACTTGAGATTGCTGTTACAGATGACTCTGTAGATTCCAGGATAATTCTTCCGGATGATTCTGAAATAGAAAAGGATGATGCTGAAAATCTAAATGATTTTCTGAACAAGAATTCAAATATTATTGCAATTATGTCTTCGGGTGTAAAAATGCAGGATCTGACAGCAATATCACAGGTTACAAATTATGATATATATAAAACCAGTGGATATGATAAAGGTGAGAGTATTTATGATGATAAAAGTGCTTTAAATGATCAGATTAATTCTCAGTATAAACCGGCATTTGCGCTTATCATTACATTTATAAGTATCATGATTATATATTTCATAGCACTTTATTATGGAAATGGAATTATGCAGAATATAGTTCTTGAGAAGAGTTCAAAGCTAATGGATACGATGCTTATATCGGTCAGACCGGAAGCAATGATATTTGGCAAGATGCTTGCCACGATATCTGCGGCATTGCTACAGTTCATGACCTGGGTTGTCAGTCTGATAGTTGGTGTTGTTGCTGCATTAAAAGTAATAAATGTTATGCATCCTGAAACTGAATTTCCGGTGCTTACCTTTATCAAGAGTTTTAAAGAAATGGGTATATTCAAGCCACTTAATGTTGTAATAGGTATACTTGTTCTTGTATTCGGTATCATTTTCTATTCCTCTATATCAGCTATATGCGGCTCGATTTCAAGTACTAAAGAAGAGGCAGCCAGCAATCAGGGATTGTTTATAATAATACTTATAATCAGTTTCTATTTTGTATTATTTGGTGGAATGAAGAGTGAGGTT
Source organism: Lachnospiraceae bacterium (assembly GCA_003520205.1). Taxonomy (GTDB): domain Bacteria; phylum Bacillota; class Clostridia; order Lachnospirales; family Lachnospiraceae; genus Eubacterium_Q. The sequence goes on along the minus strand of DOVG01000162.1, from coordinate 1,223 downwards.
GCTACCTGGATGTATCTGGTACCGAGTACTGGCGCTATGGTACTTCCTGCAGGTGTATGTATGGGTACTTCGAGTATGCTTGTATCTGTAGCAGGACTTCTGATAATGATTATTTCTACTATATTACTTGTTATTCTTGCAGGAAAGCTTTATACAATGATGGCTCTGTATAAAGGTAATAAAGTGAATTTAAGTAAAGCACTGAAGATGCTTGCCGGTAAGTAAGAGTACTTATGAAAGGGATGAATCTATGTATAAATTTGGTTATATTTGTGGATTAATAGTGACTATATTGATAGTAGTAATTTCTATCAGATTACTACTAACAAAGACAAATACGGACAAGCAGTATTCTAAATATGATGAAAGACAGGAACTTGTGAGAGGAAGAGGATATAAAATGGGATTTTTCTCTATGCTGATTATGAGTTTTATATTTTCGATGTGTTTATCACTAGAAGAAAAGTTTATGAATAGCTTAATAGTTCCACCTTACATTATATTAGTTGCAATAATATTTATTTCAGTAATTATATTTGCAGGTTACTGTATATTTAATGACGGTTATTTTGGGATAAATAATAACAGGAAATTTTATTATATATTGTTTTTACTGATTGGAGTATTTAATCTGACTCTTGGTACTATTTCTGTAGCAAAGGGAACAATTTATGAAAATGGTAAACTTGGGACTGAAACAATTAATCTGATGTCTGGTATTGTCTTCCTTCTTTTAAGCATTATGGTGCTTATAAAGAGTGTTATAGATAAAAAATCTGAAGATATAGATAATGATCTGGATGATGAAGAATAAGGAGGGCTGAATATTTGAAGAATCTGAAACTAAAATCAGCCCGGGCTGCAAAAGATATGTCACAGGCTGATCTTGCTGAAGCTGTAGGAGTGTCAAGACAGACTATAAACTCAATTGAAAAAGGAGATTATAATCCTACAATAAAATTATGTATTACTATATGTAAAGTGCTGGACAAAACTCTGGATGAAATATTTTGGGAATAATTTTTTCCCGGTGTTAATGGGTGATGCATCTTTTTAAAATAATTCTTGACAATTTCAAAAGGATTGCGTACAATTTAATTGTACACAATCAAAAAAGATTGTTTATAAGATATATTTTAAGGAGGATGCATTATGTCGTTTTATGATTTAAGTGTAACAGCTCCGGATGGAAATGAGATTTCTATGAAGGACTATGAGGGAAA
>DOVG01000287.1 GCA_003520205.1 Lachnospiraceae bacterium | reverse complement strand
TCTTATATCTTAACAGGAACTGTCTAGAATCATCCGGACTCATTTCACAGAATTCTTTATAGAATTCCTGGGCCTCCTGAATATCTCCTGCCTCAACAGAAATCTCTGATAATTTAAACAGGAATCTCTTGCCTACAGGAGCTCTTTCGAATGCCAGTATCAGAATATCCTTGGCTTCCTCATACTCTTTGTTATATTCATAAATCTCTGCTACCGAAGAAAGAAGATTGGCGTTTCTTACTCGTCTCCAATCTATCGTATCGGCAATCTGCATGGCTGTTTTATAATCGCCCTGCTCTGCCATCTTTCGCATTTGCTCAGCTTTAATGTTAAATTCATACTTATCCATTAAACAATCATACTCCTTAGCAGTTAATATTTATAAAATAACTCTTCCATCCAATGCTCTTAGTAAGGTTATGCCATCTATATTCTCTATATCTCCGCCAACCGGCACACCTGACGCTATTCTTGAGACTTTTATTCCCATAGGCTTTATCAGTTTAGTAATATAGGTTGCTGTTGTTTCACCCTCTAATGAAGAATTGGTAGCTATAATTACTTCTTCAATATCATCCTTCAGTCTGGTTATCAATTCTTTTAGTTTTATATCATCAGGTCCGACACCAAGCATAGGTGAAATGGCGCCATGTAATACATGATATACTCCACTGTACTTCCCCGTACGTTCATAGGCAGACATATCTCTGCTGTTTTCAACAACCATTATCTGCTTATGATTACGATTTTCGGATGCACATATAGGACATGTATCGGAATCTGTTAAAGTATAACAAATCTTACAATACCTGACGTTATTTCGAGCCGATAAAATAGCTTCTGCAAGTTGCTCAGCCTGTTCCTTTGGTGCATTAATAATATGGAATGCCAGCCTTTGGGCACTTTTCTGGCCAACTCCCGGTAGATGTGAAAGCTCACCTATAAGTTTTGAAATATCTTTTGAAAAATATTCCATCAGAACCCAATTCCTCCGGTAAGCTTACCCATTTCAGACTGCGAATCCTCATCTGCTGAACCGATAGCCTGGTTTACCGCAGCAAGAATCATATCTTCTAGTGTTTCTACATCTTCAGGATCAACAGCATCTTTATCAATATCAACTTTTATTACCTTTTTCTCACCAGTAACTGTGATCTTTACCGCTCCGCCTCCAGCCTGGCCGATATACTCTTTCTTGGATAACTCCTCCTGGGCCTCTTCGAGTTTTCTCTGCATACGCTGATACTGTTTCATTATATTATTCATATTCATTCCCGGCATTCCTCCGGGAAATCCACCATGTTTAGCCATTTATAAACCTCTCATCCTTCTGTTTCAACATTAATATTTATCTTACTCAGATCATCATCAGTTACATATATTGTTGAATTTTCTTTTTCTTCAGATAATTCAGTAACAAATTTAATGGATTTATTATATCTGTTTTCAACAACCTTACATAACATATCCTTAGATTCATTTTCGGAAATGATCTTATAACAAGCTTTGCTCTTTGTTACTATTATCATTCCATCATGTTCCCGGTTAGGTTTAACATATGAATCTTTCAAAGCCACTGAAACAACCGAAGAAGGAACAGCTATACAAATATTTCTCCATTCCTTTTTCAGTAATTGAAGATCTTCATACTGAGCCTTCGGTAATGCTACCTTCTTGGGAGAATCTGATTTTATTTCTTTTGGAGCAAAGTTTTTTGTATTAACCGGGGTTCCGGTCAGATTCCCATTTTTTATTGAGTCAATATCGATTCCTGCAATATTTCTCTTGATCTCGCTAAGTTTAGCATTTAAGCCTTCCAATGATGCATCCGTTTCAGGGTAGGCCATTTTCATTAAAGTTGTTTCCAATAATATTCTTTTGGATACGGAATATCTCATTTGGTTGCTTAATTCACTCAGCATCCTGATGAAACGTAATAACTCATCTACAGAAAACAGCGTTGAGTCTTCCTTTAGCTTTAACAGATTCTCGCCGGACATATCCACAAGACCATTTAAATTATCAACACTCTTAGCCAGGAGAAGGTTTCTTATATACATGATCAGATCATTTATAAATTGTCCTATCTCTCTGCCCTGTTCAATGACTTCGGATATGATATTCAGGATGTCCCTGATATCTTTTTTATTCAACGCACATATCATATCAGAAAAAACGGATGTATCAACAGCTCCCAATATGTTTAATGCATCTTCATACTCGATTTTATGATCAAATTGAAAGGCTGAGCATTGATCCAGCAGTGATACGGAATCTCGCATGGATCCGTCCCCCACTCTTGCTATATAGTGTAATGCATCATCATCAACATCTATACCCTCACTTGCTGCAATTTCATGAAGTCTTTCAGCTATCGTTTCTGTAGATATTCGACGAAAATCATACCTTTGACATCTGGAAAGAATTGTTATAGGCAGTTTGTTTGGCTCAGTTGTTGCCAAAACAAATATCACATATTCGGGAGGTTCTTCCAAAGTCTTTAGAAAAGCATTAAACGCCGCCTGACTGAGCATATGAACCTCATCAATGATAT
>DOVG01000173.1 GCA_003520205.1 Lachnospiraceae bacterium | reverse complement strand
CCAAAGCCTTCTCTGGTTATCTGCTCAAGAGAAGTAGGTTCTTCGTCAGTTTCACGCATGTAATTCATAACAGGAATTACGGGTTTGCCATTTAACAGATTTGCAGTTGAATCAGCCTTTGGATCACAACCAATCTGTATTACTTTTTTTCCGAGTGAAGCAAGTGCGGCAGATAGATTTGAGGTAACTGTAGATTTACCTATTCCGCCCTTGCCATATATAGCTATCTTAATCATATTTTTTCCTTTATATAATTTATGATGTATGTTTCAAAAGTTCATTTAGACTTATACCAATCAGCTGCTTTTCTTCCCTGTCGAAGGTTCTTCCTGAGAAAGCTCTGTGAGGAAGTCTTACAAAATGCTTCCCATGACAGATAGGTTGGAAAAGAGGATCGGCAATTATGATATCAGCATTCTTTATTTCTTCTTCCAGAAGAGATTCCTCACTACAGGATATATCTTTTAGTTCTGGTGCAAGTACAGACATATCACCGTCTCCAACACTTTCAATCACCCTGATGACATATGGAGTCTGTGTAGCCTTATCAAGAGATAAGGCTGCAGCGAGAGAAGTTGATAAAATGCTTTCTCCAATGATAGTTATTCTTGTTTTATCTGTATGAGAATAATTGTTGGAGATAGCATTTCTTTCCTGTCTGCACATTAAAACTGCATTTATATTTTCCTTATTTCCGGCAGCTTTCCTGATACTATCAGCCAGATAATCTGCAAAGCCCTGTCCATAAGGAGTTCCAATAACATATGGAATCTTGTATTTCTGATAAAGGTACTCTGCAAGTGGCTTTCCTATAGAAGAAACCACAAGGCTTACATCCCCCTGAGGGAGTCTTTTTATATCTTCCAGACTTGTATCCATTCCCACAAATGAATTTAGAGACAGCCCTTCGTCAGTTAGCCAGTCACGAATCTTTTGAGTAGAGCTGTGAAGCGGGAAATCCAGCGGAGTCAGTCCAAGTATATTTACGCTGATAGCTGATGACTTTCCAGCACTGGTAGCAGACTCATCTGAAGCAAATCTTTTTGTCAGTTTTACAAATGCATTTGCCGCACCGGTAATATAGCTCTGCATAGCATTTGTCTTTACTTCAAATGCTGGTATACCGGTTCTATCTTCTACTTCATAAGCTATAGCCTCCATATCGATTCCTACCATAGCAGGAAGGGCAGAAGCGCATATAGCGACGAACTCAGGATGGAGCTCTTTAGCAGCAAGACAGAGGTCAGAAATGAATTTTTCATCATTTCCCATGACAGCATCACTCTCCGTGAGTCCGGATATATACATCATACTGTCCATGTCATACCATCTTGGCTCATCGTGGGTTGTATAAGTAGAATTACAACCTGAAGCATCGTGTATAACACTCATTCCGCCATACTCGTATAATGCCGAGCAGAAGCCGGAAGTATCGGCAGCGTATATAGATATTATTTTCGCGGTCTGATTCATAGGCAGCTCTCGCACCCCCATCCTTTGTGGCTGATAAGCTTCTTTGTATCCTTAGGTGTCTCGAATGCTTCTATCATAAGCTGTGCCAGTTTTATAATAGACTGATAGCCATAGCTTCCTCCACCTTCAACTATATCTACAAAGTAGGAAGAAGCTGTAAAGTATGCTGCCTTCTGTCCGATTGCAAGAATAGAAGCTTCATCCTGTGCTTCTTCAGGATAATGTGCTCTTCCCGAGGCTTCATATCTCATAGCCGGTTCATTAGTTGGATAGATTTTTATATTCTGCTCAGGGTAATCAGAGATTAGCCTGTCAAAGGCATCTTTTTCGTCTGCCGGGAAATTATCAGCATATATTTTCTTTACATTGAATCCATGTTTGAGAAGAACCTCGCTTAATTCCAGGATGTAAGGAAATGCGGTATAATCAATGGCAATCTCACAGTTCCCGATTACTTTATGTGCTTCAGTGAGAGCAGATAAAGCTGCTTCCTTTTGCTTTGCTATCCACTCATTTATCCGGGAGTCATCTATATCGAGAGATTCTCCAAGAAGGTGAAGTCCCTGGTCCAGTTTTTCTTCATCAAAGCGAAGCGGTATACGAATAAGCGAAGCATCCAGTCTTTCAGACAGCTGTTTTGCCGCTGTATCATTAGTAGATAAAAATGTAATAAGCGTTCTTGCAGATCCTAGTTTCAGATAGTCCTCATAGCTGTTGCAGCTGGTTATATCCCATGTATCTCTTCCAGACATTTTAATTAATTGAGTTATATCTGAAGAGCAGTCCATAGGAAGCTGATTGCCTATAATTCCGACAAGTCTTTCATCAGGCTCTCTTTTTCTTACAGATTCGTACAGACTGATCTTCATCATAGCATCTGGTGACATTGTCTTACGCATTGTAGGAATCATATAGCATTCAACAAAATCTATATCCGGATATCTGCCTTTAAGTTCATCTGTGATCATTTGAAAATCACAGCCTTCAAACATATGCATACAGCTGAGATATATAAGAACGCATCTTGGTTTACTGGTAAGCTGCTCAACTATATGAGAAGTTCCATCTATTACACGGTTCTCCATCTCACCGTTCCACATGTCGCTTTCTCTTAATGCCACCCACGACATGCGCTCCATCTCATTCATTTCGGCCGCAGTAAGAATAACTCCTCGAAGGCATCCCTGGGCACATACATATACCTGATGTGACTCAGGAATAAGCATTCCTGTATGAACTATATTCCATACACCTCTTGCAGGGGCGTTATACTGCAGACCTTCATAGAAAGGAGAGGGAAAGCTGATATCACTTAAGGAAACAGGTTCAGGTATTCTGTTTTCATTTGTTTTTAAATTCTTAATCATTTTTATCCCTAAATGTCTGAAAGTTCCATGATACGGTCAGCGAGTGAAAGCATTTTCTGACATATATCACTGTCAGGAAAAAGCTCTACGATGGTTTTTCCTTCGGCTTCAGCTTTCTCAAAAAGAGAGCTTCTTGGAATGGTGGCAAGTACCTCTGTATCAAAATCCTTTGCAAGTGTAGCGGCATTTTCCTCTTCATTTTCTACACCACGGCAGTTAAGGATTATTCCACCCAGCTTTGCGTAGTCACGCTTTTTAAAATTATCCACAGCCATAGCTATATTGGCGGCGGCGTAGATAGACATTTTCTCACCGGAAGTTACGATATATACCTTATCAGCGTAGCCCTTACGCATAGGCATTGTGAAACCTCCACATACAACATCTCCAAGTACATCATAGATAACTATGTCGGGCTTATATAGCTCATAGGCGCCCTTTTGCTCAAGAGATTCAAGCGCATTTATAATTCCGCGCCCGGCACATCCCAGCCCCGGAATCGGACCGCCTGCCTCGACACAGAGTACTCCGGCGGAGCTTTCTTTGACCATGTCCTGTAAGGTAAAAGGTTTACCGCTTCTTACAAGATCAAGAACTGTTGTTATTTTTTCCTTAGGACATAGAAGAGAGGTTGAGTCAGCCTTTGGATCGCATCCGATCTGCATAACTCTAAATCCACGCTTTGCAAAAGCAGCACTTAAGTTTGAGGAAAGGGTTGATTTGCCGATTCCTCCTTTTCCATATATGGCAAATTTAATCATTTATCTACTCCAATACATTAATGCTTATTAACTCTATACCACTTTATAGTCTCCGCGAGAGATTACTACATTGTAGCCTATATGTTTCATTCTCGCTTCTATACATCCTCTGCATTCTCTGGAGGAATCTCCGGTGCATATTTTATTATCATACAGCATATATTTATCACGTACTTTTACTGGTGACAGATTAGGCATGATAACATTTGCTCCAGCGAGAATTCCCTGTTCACGACCGTTCGGTCTTATGGTTCCCAGTGCAGTAGTAGCAGGGAGAAGTACACGCGGAAGCATAAGACGGGAGAGGCTGATAAGAAATAGTGTCATTTCATATGAACCCTTGGACATATCCTTGAAAGGAGTATCCGAATGTGGAAGAAATGGCCCAAGACCAATCATTTCCGGTCTAAACTTCTCCATGAAAAGCATGTCGTCCACTATGCAGTCAGTAGTCTGATACGGAGAACCAATCATGATACCGCAGCCGGTCTGGTACCCCAGTTTCTTAAGGTCACTAAGACATCTCATACGATTGTCCCAGGACATATCTTCGGGGTGAAGCCTTTCGTAGTGTGCACGATTTGCTGTTTCATGACGAAGAAGATATCTGTCGGCACCTGCTTCGCGGTATGCTTTATATTCTTCGTAGGATTTTTCACCTATAGAAAGAGTTATGGCACATTCAGGAAAATCCTTCTTAAGTGTTGATACGATGCGGCATATCATCTCAGTATCATAGTGAAGATCTTCGCCACTCTGGAGAACAAATGTTCTGAAACCGTATTCATAGCCCTGTCGGCAGCATTCATAGATATCTTCTTCAGATAGTCTGTATCTTTCAAGCTTGGAATTCGCTGCTCTGAGACCACAGTAATAACAGTTATTTTTGCAAATGTTGGAGAATTCGACAATACCTCGTATAAAAACATCCTTGCCATAGATGGTGTCAGCAAGAACCCTTGCTTTTGAAGCAGCATATAGCCTGTCTTCATCACTATAGGTGTCAAGCAGCTGATACCACTCATCTCTGGAAAGAGAGTGTTCAGACTCGAGGCGGGATATTAGATCTTTGTTATTTGTGGTAGTTTTTGTAATCATAATTATATCCATCTGTTTATATAAATGTATCTGACAGTTATCTATTAAATCATACCCGGAAAGACACTAAGACTTCTCTCAAGTATTCCCTTCATATAGGCTATGGCTACTCCATAGTTAGTGAAAGGGACTCCGGCATCTATGGCACATTTCATCCTGTAAATCATTTCCCTGGAGGATAGCATACATCCTCCGCAGTGTATGATAAGCTTATATTCTTCAAGATTCTCCGGAAAATCTGTTCCAGAGGATGTTTCTATTACAAGCTCTTTTCCGGTTCTTTTTCTGAGCCAGTTAGGAAGCTTTACAGTTCCGATGTCGCCACATTGTCTATGATGTGTACAGCCTTCACTTATCAGCACTTTATCTCCATCTGAGAGAGTATCTATAGCTCTGGCACCCTTTACAGCAGTTTCCAGAAAACCTTTGTATCTCGCCATAAGTATAGAGAAAGAGGTAAGTGGAATGTCATCCGGAGTTATCTTATCTACTAATTCAAAAGCCTGACTGTCAGTTATAACCATATCAGGTTTAGGATTCATCTTACTTAACAGCTCTGCAAGTTCAGTCTCACGGGTGGTAACAGCATATGCACCGCTTTCAAGTATATCTCGTATGGCCTGCTGCTGAGGCAGTATCAGCCTGCCTTTGGGAGCAGACTCATCTATAGGAATAACCAGAACTATAGTCTGATTATGAGATATAATATCTCCTACAAGACGGACTCTGGATTCGTCTGAAGGAATCAGTTTACCTAGCATTTCTTTAAGTTCATTTATGTTGATTTTTTCAGTTGCGCTGACATATATCTGATTACTTTCTGACAGTCCTTTTATCTTATCAGTAGTAAATGTATAAGCTGTTATATCAGATAACAGATCACATTTATTAAATGCGACCATAAATGGAATGTTCTTTTGATTAAAAAGGCTTATTAATTCTTCTTCTGATGAGTCTATAGGACGTGTGGCATCAGTAACGAGTACTGCGATATCTGTTTTGTTAAGTATCTGCCGGGTTCTTTTCACACGAAGCGAGCCCAGTGTACCTTCATCATCGAAACCGGGAGTATCTGTAATAAGAACCGGTCCTAAGGGAAGCA
>DOVG01000157.1 GCA_003520205.1 Lachnospiraceae bacterium | reverse complement strand
TTCTCAGATAATAGATATTAATACATTAAGAAGTATGAGAGAGGCAACATATCTGGAAGATATCTCTCTTATTAAGAAACTTTATAAAGAAATATGTACAGGAGAATATGGTGGAGAGGATATGGAATTTCTTGGTGTCCTCGGAAAGTCAATCGAGAAGAAAGATTATGTAGAAATAAATGAGCTTTTGGGTACATATATAAGTCTTAAAAGTAGTCTTTGATGTAAATTAGATGTATTATATTAACATTTATTTCTCTTTACAAAAAATGTAATTATACTGTATAATTCGTACTCGGATGGTATTCCATGTGGAAACTATACCTGAATAAATAAAACAGTATCGCCTTAGAAATGAGGTGATAGTATGAGGATTGGATTTATTGGCGCCGGACGTGTAGGATACACACTCGGTAAATATCTAAGTTTAAAAGGACTGGATATTTCCGGATATTTCAGCAGACACTCTGAACACGCTGCAGACGCAGCAGAGTTTACCGATACCCGATACTTTGAAAGCATAGTTGATTTGATTAATGAAAGCGATGCTGTTTTTATAACTGTCAGTGATAATGCTATAGGTCAGATCTTTGATGATATAAAGTGTTATCCTGAGATAAATGGCAAAATAGTTTGCCATACAAGTGGTGCTCTTTCCTCTGAAATCTTCAGAGACAGCCCATATCAGGTCTATGGATATTCCGTCCATCCAATGTATGCTGTTTCAGATAAGTATACATCGTACAAAAGTTTTTCCAATGCATTTATTACAATTGAAGGAAGCCCAGAACATCTTGAAGAAATGATAGAGATTTTCAGTTCATCAGGTCTTAAGACAGGAACGATATCGTCTGATTCTAAATCAAAGTATCATGCTGCTTCAGTAGTTGCCAGTAATCTGATATGTGGCATATACGGATTTGGCAAAAGACTTCTGATGGATTGTGGGATGAATTCACAAATGGCAGAGACTGCATTATGCGGGCTTTTTAGAGATAATGCTGTAGGTATAACTGAAAAAGGGGTTGTATCTCAACTTACTGGGCCATTAGAAAGAAATGATACTAATACAATTAGAAAGCATCTGGATGTTCTTGAATCAGAAGACAGAAATCTTTATCGAATGTGCTCTATGGAAGTACTAAAAATCGCAAAAGAGAAAAATAAAGAAACTGATTATAAAGAGATGGAAGATATTCTTAAAGGAGGAGACTGCTGAATGAAAAATACAAGTGTTACTTTTAAGGAAATGAAGAAAAAGGGTGAGAAAATCTCTATGCTTACTGCTTATGATTACTCAACTGCTAAATTAGTAGATGAAGCGGGCATAAATGGTATACTGGTTGGAGATTCTCTTGGAAATGTTATGCTCGGTTATCCTGATACTGTATCTGTTACTATGGAAGATATGATCCACCATGGTGCAGCTGTAGCGAGAGGAGCAAAGAACAGTCTTGTTGTTATAGATATGCCATTTATGTCATACCAGGCTTCAGTTTATGATGCTGTTATAAATGCCGGAAGACTTATGAAAGAAGGCAGGGCTGAAGCAGTAAAGCTTGAAGGAGGAGAAGAGATAATTCCTCAGGTTGAAGCTATTGTAAAAGCCAGCATTCCTGTTATGGGACATATAGGTCTTACGCCTCAGTCAATAAATGCTTTTGGTGGATATAAAGCCCAGGGAAGAGATCTTAGCTCTGCAAAGAAGCTTATTAAAGATGCGAAGCTGCTTGAAGAAGCAGGTGCATTTTCGATAGTACTTGAATGTGTTCCTGCAGAACTTGCTGAATACATATCAAAGAATCTGTCTATTCCGACTATTGGAATTGGTGGTGGAGCCGGTACTGATGGACAGATACTCGTATATGCTGATATGCTTGCGATGTTTAGTGATTATAAACCTAAATTTGTAAAGCATTTTGCTAATGTAGGAGAAGCTATGAGAGAAGGCTTTAAGGCGTATGATGAAGAAGTAAAAGCTGGAACTTATCCTGCAGCAGAGCATAATTACAGTATAGCTCCTGATATTCTTGCAGAGGCAATTAAATAATTATACAGAAAGTGAGAATGACAAAATGGGAATCAAAATTGCAAAAACAGTTGAAGAAGTAAGAAAGTATGTAAATAAATGGCGTAAAAATGGAGAGACTGTTGGACTTGTCCCTACTATGGGATATCTTCATGCAGGACATCAGTCTCTTATAAAAAGATCAGTGGAGGATAATGACAGAACAGTTGTAAGTGTTTTTGTAAATCCTATTCAATTTGGTCCTAACGAAGATCTGGAAAGCTATCCTAGAGATATGGAACGCGACAGCCTTCTCTGTGAAACAACAGGAGCTGATCTTATATTTAATCCGGACCCATCGGAAATGTATAAAGACGGTTTTGTTTCATTTGTAGATATGAATGGGCTGACAAATCATTTATGCGGATTGTCCAGACCGGTACATTTCAGGGGAGTGTGTACTGTATGTACCAAGCTCTTTAATATTGTGGGACCTGACAAAGCTTATTTTGGACAGAAAGATGCCCAGCAGCTCGCTGTAATAAAGAGAATGGTCAAGGACTTGAATATGCCTCTTGAAATAGTTGGATGTCCTATTGTCAGAGAGAGCGATGGACTTGCGATGAGCTCAAGAAATACATATATGAATGTTGAAGAAAGAAATGCAGCGTTAATACTCAGCAAATCTATTAAGCTTGGAAAAGAGCTTGTTGAAAATGGAGAAAGAAATGCTGAAGTTGTAATAAGTAAAATGACAGAGCTTCTGGAAAGTGAACCGATGGCTGATGTCGAATATGTAGAAGTTGTAGACAACCTCACAATGGAATCCATTAAAGAGATAGATGGTGAGATTCTTGTAGCTATCGCTGTTAAGATAAATAATAAAGTTAGACTTATAGATAATTTTATTGCTGAAGTATAGTGTCATAAATATAAAATATAGTAAGGAATAATCAAATGCAGGTAACATATTTAAAATCAAAAATTCATAGAGCTACAGTAACACAGGCGGCTCTTAACTACGTTGGAAGTATTACTATTGATGAAGAACTCATGGATGCATGTGGTCTGATGGAATATGAAAAGGTTCAGGTGGCAAATGTCGATAATGGCAACAGACTTGAGACATATGTAATTGCCGGGGATAGAGGCTCCGGAATTATATGTCTTAATGGAGCTGCAGCAAGACTTGTATCAGAGGGTGACCGTGTAATTATCATGAGTTATGCATCTATGACACCGGAAGAATTTAAAGAGAATCCGCCAAAGGTTGTATTTGTCGATAAAGATAATAAGATTAATAGAGTTACCAGATATGAAAAACATGGTGAGTTGTTTGATATCTAGATGAGGAAATAATATGTTAAAAAATAAAAATATATTACTTTGTGTGACCGGTGGAATTGCAGCCTACAAGATGGCTGATGTTGCAAGTATGCTTGTAAAGCAGGAGGCAGATGTTCATGTATGTATGACACAAAATGCCACAAAATTTATACCTGCTGAAACATTTAGTGTACTTACAAAAAATAAAGTATATATCGATGTTTTTGATGAGAATCCTGATGATTATGTAAATGTTCCTCATATATCGCTCGGAACATCGGCAGATCTTATAATGGTCGCTCCTGCAACGGCGGATATTGTGGGGAAACTTGCTAATGGTATAGCAGATGACATGGTTTCAACTGTTGTTCTTCCTGCCAGATGTCCTATTCTTGTTGCACCGTCAATGAATGTGCATATGTATGAGAATAAAATAGTTCAGGATAATATAGATAAACTAAAAAAATATGGCTTTAAGATAATTGAACCTTCTTCAGGTCATCTTGCATGCGGCTATGACGGCAAGGGGAAGCTTCCGTCTCCGGATGAACTTGTAGACAGTATTATCTATGAATTAGCTGAAGAAAAGGATCTTGCAGGAAAGAAGGTTCTGGTTAATGCAGGACCTACGTGTGAAAGTATCGATCCTGTCAGATATATAACGAATCATTCATCAGGAAAGATGGGTTATGCCATCGCCAAGGCTGCTGCAAATAGAGGTGCAGAGGTAACTCTCTGTTCAGGACCTGTTAATCTTAAAACTCCAACAGGTGTAGAGCGTATAGATGTAACATCTGCGGAAGATATGTATAATGAAATGACAAAACGTTCCTCAGATGCTGATATAATAATTATGTCTGCTGCTGTTGCTGATTATACACCGGAAAATGTGGCTGATGAAAAAATAAAAAAATCAGATGGCGATATGGCTATAAAACTTAAGAGAACCAGTGATATACTTAAAACTATAGGTTCTGAAAAAAAGGAAGGTCAGATTATAGTAGGATTCTCTATGGAAACTGAAAATGTACTTGAGAATTCCAGAAAAAAACTTGAGTCTAAAAATGCTGATATGATATGTGCCAATAGTCTGAGAACTCCCGGAGCAGGATATCAGGTTGATACAAATATTATTACTATAATTACAAAAGATGATGAGACAGAACTTCCTTTAATGTCCAAATACGAAGCTGCCAATAAGATATTAGATAAAGTTTTATCTTTTAAATAACAAAAAAATATGATAGACTAATAGCCGATGATAAAATAACTAAACATATACTTGGAGGTAATAACTTGGAAAGCTATAAAAAAGAATTTGTTGACTTTATGCTGGAATCTAATGTTCTTAAATTTGGTGATTTTACTCTTAAGAGTGGTAGAAAATCTCCATTCTTTATGAATGCAGGTTTATATATAACAGGCTCACAGCTTATGAAGCTTGGAGAATACTATGCAAAAGCAATACATAATACTTATGGTGATGACTTTGATGTAGTATTTGGTCCGGCTTATAAAGGTATTCCTATAAGTGTTGTTACAGCAATCGCTTATTACAAATTATATAATAAAGAAATCAGATACTGCTCAAACAGAAAAGAGATAAAAGATCATGGTGATGCCGGAATGCTTCTTGGAAGTCCGCTTAAGGATGGTGACAGAGTAGTAGTAGTTGAGGATGTAACTACATCAGGTAAATCCATGGAGGAAACTATTCCAATTATCAAAGCAGAAGCAGA
>DOVG01000054.1 GCA_003520205.1 Lachnospiraceae bacterium | reverse complement strand
ATGAAGATGACCATATGTTTGGTCTGTCTGCAGCTAAAAAGTATGGTGGAATCTATGTTCCTCCTCATCAGGCAGTTATACATCAGTATGCTCGTGAAGAGCTGGCTGAATGCGGTGCTATGATACTTGGTTCAGACAGTCATACCCGCTACGGCGCTCTTGGTACTATGGCTATAGGTGAAGGCGGTGGAGAGCTTGCAAAGCAGCTTCTCGGAAGAACCTATGATGTTAAGTCTCCAAAGGTAATTGCTATATATCTGGATGGAGAAGTAACAAAGGGCGTAGGACCTCAGGATGTGGCTCTGGCACTTATAGGAGCAACATTTAAGAATGGATATGTAAAGAACAGTGTAATGGAGTTTGTAGGACCTGGTGTCGACAAACTGACTTCTGATTTCCGTATAGGAATAGATGTAATGACAACTGAAACCACATGCCTTAGCTCTATCTGGAAGACAGATGATAATACTAAGGAATGGTTTGAAGTACATAAGAGACCTTCAGCATATAAGGAGCTTGCTCCGGCTGACGTAGCTTATTATGATGGTGTGGTTTATGTGGATCTGTCCAAGATACGTCCTATGATAGCTCTTCCATTCCATCCATCTAATACATATACGATTGAAGAGCTTAATGCTAATCTGAAGGATATCCTTCATGAATGTGAGGAGCAGGGACGTAAGCAGCTTACAGGTAATGTAGACTTTAAGCTTACTGATAAGATTCGTGATGGAAAGCTCTATGTAGAGCAGGGAATTATAGCA
This sequence comes from Lachnospiraceae bacterium, assembly GCA_003520205.1. Classification (GTDB taxonomy): domain Bacteria; phylum Bacillota; class Clostridia; order Lachnospirales; family Lachnospiraceae; genus Eubacterium_Q. Next base: position 2,123 of record DOVG01000054.1, on the reverse strand, counting down.
GGCTGTGCCGGTGGTGGATTCGAGAATATCTGCGATGCGGCCGATATTCTTAAGGGACACTATATAGGTAATGATGAATTTACACTTGATGTATATCCGGCAAGTATGCCTATCATGATGGAACTTGTAAATAACGGACGTGCATCAGATATCATGAGGACAGGAGCTATAATTAAGACAGCCTTCTGCGGACCTTGCTTTGGTGCCGGAGATACACCTGCAAATAATGCTCTTTCTATCAGACATTCAACACGTAACTTCCCTAACAGAGAAGGTTCCAAAATACAGAATGGACAGATCAGCTCAGTTGCACTTATGGATGCACGTTCTATAGCAGCAACAGCTGTAAATAAGGGCTTCCTTACACCTGCTACAGATATAGATGTTGAGTATACAGGTCCTAAGTATTTCTTCGACAGTTCTATATATGAGAACAGAGTTTACGACGGATGGAAGAAAGCAAGACCTGAAGAAGAACTTAAGCAGGGACCAAATATCAAACCATGGCCAGCTATGCCGGCACTTACAGAGAATCTTCTTCTCAAAGTATGTTCAGTAATTACTGATCCGGTTACAACAACAGATGAGCTTATTCCATCAGGAGAGACATCATCCTTCAGATCAAATCCTATCGGACTTGCAGAGTTTACTCTTTCACGTAAAGATCCTGAGTATGTAGGACGCGCTAAAGAGTTCCATGCAGTTGAGGTAGCAAGAGAAGAGGGTGGTCATCCATGTGAAGTATACCCTGAAATCAAAGAGGTTATGCCTAAAATCAAAGAGAGCTTTGAAGGTGTTGACAGGACAAATACAGGATTTGGCAGCACCATATATGCTGTTAAGCCTGGCGACGGATCAGCACGTGAGCAGGCAGCTTCATGTCAGAAGGTTCTTGGAGGATGGGCAAATATAGCTCGTGAGTATGCGACAAAGAGATACCGCTCAAATCTGATTAACTGGGGAATGCTACCATTTATAATGGATGAGAATTCGGTTGACATAACACTGGATAATCCTTATGGATTTGAAAATGGTGATTATATATTTATACCTGACGTTAGAAAAAAGGTTGAGGATAAAGCAGAGGTAATAAAAGGTTATATAGTTAATAAGGACATGAAAGAGATATCTCTTAAGCTGGGAGAACTTACTGATGATGAACGTACCATCATCACAAGCGGATGCCTCATTAATTACTATAGAGACCATTAAGCTGTATTCTTAGCTTGATACAGTATTCCGGAAGAGGAATATCAGGGGGGTGATAATATGTTTAATATGCTGACTTCTGGAAATTTTTGGATACTTGTTGCTGCTGTAACACTTGTCATAGAGTTTATTTCTCTTGGATTAACCTCTATATGGTTTACAGGAGGTGCTCTGGTTGCGGCTGTTGCAGCCTACCTCGGAGCTCCGATATGGCTACAGGTTGTACTGTTTATAGCGATTTCTACTGCGCTGCTTCTTGGTATGAGACCATTTGCTAAAAAGAAGCTGAAGGTAGGTACAGAAAAAACAAATATAGACAGTCTTATAGGAAGAACAGAAAATGTTCTGGAAGAGGTTGATAATACAAAGAAATCCGGAAGGATTAGAATAGGAGATGTGGACTGGAGAGTTGTTTCTGAGGATGGAAGTGTTATTCCTGCCGGAACAGTTGTAAAAATAGTAAAACTCGAAGGTACCAGATTATACGTTAAACGTGATATAGATACTATATAGTAACTATATATAATACCTGTAAGCAGTATATGTTCACAGGTATTAAAAGTAATAAAAGTGTTTAAAGAATTAAAAGTATTGAAGGAGGATGGTTATTATGCCTACAGCACTTATTGTTATTTTAATTATTGCGATTATTATGCTTTGCAGCTCACTTAGAGTAGTTAAGCAGGCGAACGCATTTGTTATTGAACGTCTTGGAACTTATAAAGAGACCTGGAGTGTAGGTCTGCATCTTATGATACCTGTTATCGATAAGGTGGCAAGACGTGTGTCACTTAAGGAGCAGGTGGCTGATTTCCCGCCACAGCCGGTTATCACAAAGGATAATGTTACTATGAGAATAGATACAGTTCTTTTCTTCCAGATAACAGACCCAAAGCTTTACTGCTATGGTGTTG
>DOVG01000050.1 GCA_003520205.1 Lachnospiraceae bacterium | reverse complement strand
TACAAAAGCGCCTATCAGTATATCACCTCTTCTGACAGAATATGAAAGAGCATCCTCGGACATATTCGCAATGATGAAACTTATTGGCAGAATCAATATAATTGATAAAATTATCAGTAAAGTTTTCTTCTTATTGATCATATTATTAATGATTCCGTTTCTTTTATAACGCATCAACAGATAAGAATTTCTAATTACTGATTCATGATAACAACATTTTTTAAGATTTTCAACACTATATGTTGTAAAAGCTGTTCATGAAATGTATAATGAAGATTGGTTGTATTAATTTTACAATATAAAGGTATTTTTATAGATTCTATACAAAGGGGATTACACATGAAGCAGAATCAAACTTTTTTATCATCAGACGGCATCACCACCATACATGCTGTTGAATGGACTCCGGAGGACAAACCTAAAGCTGTCGTCCAGCTGATTCACGGCATGGTTGAGTATATAGAAAGATATGATGATTTTGCTAACTATCTTACAAGTCAGGGATTCGTGGTTGTGGGACACGATCACCTGGGACACGGTCAATCTGTAAGAAGTATCGAAGACTGGGGATACATCTGCGACATTGCACCGGCAAGAGCCCTTATCAGGGATATTCATAAGCTGAGAAAAATAACTTCCAGAAAATATTCTGATATTCCTTATATAATGCTTGGTCACAGTATGGGATCATATCTTCTCAGAAGATATCTGTCTCATAAGGGAGATGGACTCAGTGGAGCTATAATAGTTGGAACGGGTTCTGAGGCAGATCTTAAGATAAAAGCCGGACTCATGCTGGTCAGATCAACAGCACAAGCTAAAGGCTGGCATTATAGAAGTGATATAGTTACTTCTATGACTTTTGGCGGCGCCCCTTATAACAAATATGATATGACCGGAAGTAATCCTGAGAAAAGCTGGTTAACAAAAGATACTGATATAGTCAGAAGCTACTATAATGATGACAGATGCCAGTTTAGATTTACTTTAAATGGATATGAAGCACTCATGTCTACCACGCTTTATGTAAACCAAAACGACCACATAGATCGAATTCCGGATGATCTCCCTATACTTCTAACATCCGGTGAGGATGATCCTGTTGGAAATATGGGAAAAGGTGTCAAGAAGGTATATGAACAGCTGGTAAAATCAGGCAAATATGATACCGAGATAAAATTATATCCAAACATGAGACACGAGATATTAAATGAGACTGAAAGAAATGAGGTCTTTGCTGATATAGTAGACTGGATTAATCGTCATCTGTCTAACTAGTATAGAGAAAAGTCCTCAGACTGACAGCCATAAACGATTTATCTGCTATATGTTCCGGAAATGTACCCATATGCCAGTACATTTCCATATTCGTTTATTTTTCCATATTTAGATATATTAAGTCGACTATAATACATATCCATTCCGGTCAAAAATGGTTCGTCAAACTGGTATTCGGTAGATGAATCCGGTTTATCTTTCATCGCATATACGTAAATAGTATATGTGTGATTACCCGAACCAGCCGGAGGATAAGGACCTATATATTTAAAATTATTATCCTCGGCATATTTATCCTTATTTGCCCCCAATGGCAGGGTTGTTTCGTCAACGTTAGTTACTATCCAGTGAACCCAGTTATTTGCACTTTCATCTACCATGTATACCACATAGTACTTAGCCCCCTCTACTTTATCGAAGCTTATCTCCGGAGACATATTGCTTCCAGCATCTGTATTGGTTATAACCGAGTCCCACACTCCATCCTTTAGATTCGGCGATGTTACTGACATCGTCGCTTTACTCTTAAAATAATCTATAGTTTTATCATAAGAACCATTTCTACTTTTGTATATGTACCGGGTCATTGTGTGGGCTGTAGCAACGGAAAATGCACCTAATAGCCCAAGTACCAAAAGGAGCGTAATGAATCTCACAAGACTCATACGTGTTTTTTTACCATTTTTAATATCCACATCATCTACATATTCATCAGTGTTTCTTTGGCGTCTTAGCAGCAGTCCAATCACCATATATATAAAGTGTCCTATAATAAGCGCTATAAATAATGCCATCGCTCCCTTTTCATATTTATCCCAGGTAATCAGATAGATTATATCCAGAACAAGGAAAATTATATACACCACCAGGGATATATAAAATGCAATATTGCTGTCATTTGCATATCGGTTTTCAACTATTTCTGTTCTCGGGAGATTTTCCAGATTATTATTATAGTCAGATTTCTTATCTGGCACTTTAAATGTATTATTTTCCAGACGTTTCAGATATACAGCCGAATTGATATAAACGAAGAAACTGATCAGAAAAACCGGAAACATCGCATTTCCCACTAAGACTACAGGAACTATCAGACTATCCAGATTATCAGTTATTCTTTCAGGCAGCACTAATAATGCCAGGTAAATGATTGAACAAATCCCTGAAATAATCATAATTATCCTGGTTATCTTATTTGTCTTTTTATCGAACAATATAGATGTTTTCATATATGTAATCACTTATCCTTTGAATATCAGCAGCCACTATACACATAAAGAGTCAGGAACAATGTTCATGACTCTTTATACATAATAAACTAAAACTACTCATATAGAATATACTAAACGATAAAGCTATCATTCTACGTTAGAACCACTGTTGTCCTTACGGATAACATCATGTGCTCCACCCTCTACAATACTTGTAGAAGATACAAGCGTAATCTTAGCTTTCTCCTGAAGTTCTTTTATTGTAAGCGCTCCACAGTTACACATCGTAGACTTTACCTTGCTAAGAGTTCT
>DOVG01000107.1 GCA_003520205.1 Lachnospiraceae bacterium | reverse complement strand
TGACTGCCCAGTTTGCTCAGGGTCTGTTCCTTGCTCCGACTGTTACAGCATCTGCAGTAAAGGCAGCAATCTTTGCTTCGAGTATATATGAGAAGCTTGGCTTTGAAGTTATACCTAAAGCATCAGAAGAAAGACATGACATTATTGAATCCATAGTATTCGGCAAACCTGAACTTGTTCAGGCATTCTGCGAAGGAATACAAAATGGTGCACCTGTTGACAGCTTTGTTAAACCGGTGCCTTGGGCTATGCCGGGTTATGATGATGATGTCATAATGGCTGCAGGTACATTTGTATCCGGTGCATCAATCGAGCTATCAGCTGATGCACCTATGAAAGAGCCTTATGCTGTATACTTCCAGGGTGGTATCACATATCCGCATGCAAAGTATGCAATAATGCTTACTCTTGAAAAAATGAAAGATAAAGTTTCATTATAAAATATAAAACTACGATTTTTTGACACATATGGTATGCTGTGATATAATAATTATTTGGTCTACATAACGTGACAAAATATCACGTTATATAATATATCTTCCGAAGAGTCTTGGAAAAAATCAGGAGGATATATGAAAAATATGATGATTGCCGATATGGCAGAACATGAGAAACCGGTTGAAAAGCTAATTAAGTATGGAGCTGAAAGTTTATCTGATGCCGAGCTGTTGGCTTGTATACTCAGAACAGGTACGCGAGATATGAATGTTATCAGTCTCGCACAGCTTATCCTTAATAGCGGAAAAGCGTTTAAAGGTCTTAGAGGACTTAACTATCAAAGCTACACTGACCTTGTCAGGATAAGTGGAGTTGGTAATGTAAAAGCCGCTCAACTACTTGCTTTGGTTGAAGTATCGAAGAGAATTTCTACACTTGAAGCAGAGGAAAAACTAATATTTGATTCACCGGAATCTGTGGCCGATTATTTTATGGAAGAGGTCAGGTACCTCACAAAAGAAAGAGTATATGCACTTTTTCTATCAAGTTCAGATGGGCTGCTTCATAAGTCACTTCTCTCTGAAGGAAGCATAAACCGAAGTATTGTTTCTAATAGAGAGCTGTTCAAAGAAGCACTCAGATATGAAGCAACAAATATAATTCTGATTCATAATCATCCATCAGGTGATCCTACACCAAGTACTCAGGATATTATTCTTACCAGACAGATCTTGGAGTTATCTTATAAAATGGGAATTCCGCTCCTTGATCATATAATCATTGGTGATAAGAGATATGTGAGTCTTGCTGAAGAAGGATATATTCAAAAGCCTGATAACTTTTAGTGGAAAATTATATGAAATTTAAATTTAATACCAAAAACACAAAATTCAAATTCAATTATAAAAAAGATGTTGATCCAAAATATCTTCTTATTACGCTTTCAGTTATCTGTGTAGCGCTTATTGTTTTGTCCGGATTCTTCCCTGAACAGACTAAGCCTGTTAAATCAGCAATAGGAAAGTATATAACTCCACTTCAGCAGGGTGTTAATAAAATCGGAGACAGCGTAGAGAAGAAAATGATTGTCTTCGGAGATGTTAAAGAGCTTAAAAAAGAGAATGCAAAACTTAAAACTGATGTGACAAATCTCCAGAATGATATCAGTCGTAAAGAAGCGGAACTGGCAGAACTGCAGGAGCTGCGTAATCTGTATGATCTGGATGAACTGTATCCTGATTATAATAAAACAGCTGCAAGAGTTTTCTCTGTTGATTCCTCAGGTTTCTTCAACGAATTCTATATAAATAAAGGACTAAACAATAAAGTCTACGAGGGATGTAACGTGCTTTCGGATGATGGTCTGCTTGGCATAGTTGTAGAATCCTATGATAATTATGCAAAAGTAAGAGCCATTATAGATGACAGAGCAAATGTAACCGGAGAGATAGGTGCAGCAGGAGTTCTCTGCAATGTAAAGGGCTCACTTCAGACTATGAAGGAAGGCTATCTGATAGCTTCAGATATAGACAAGAATTCAATTGTTAGCGTTGGTGATAAGGTTATATCATCAAGCGTTTCTGACAGATACATGTATGGTCTGACTATAGGCTATGTATCAAGTGTATCTTATGATTCAAATAATCTTACTCAGACAGCAGAGATAGTACCTACAGTTAATTTTAATGACATAAAGGATGTTCTCGTAATAACCGATCGTAAACAGGAAGTAAATTATTAATGCGACGCATATTAACGATATTTATTTTAATCATAATATCATTTCTGCTTCAAAGCACCTTACTTTCCATACATAGTATAAATGGTATGGCTCCAAATCTGATGCTTATTCTTACTATGTCCTTTGGTATCATGAGAGGACGTAGAGAAGGAATGCTTACAGGTCTTTTCTGTGGTCTTCTGTATGATGTATTTTTCGGTACACTTATAGGACCATATATGCTTTTATTCCTTATTATTGGTTATTTCAACGGCTCCTTCCATAAAGCATTCCTTATGGAGGACATTATGCTGCCGGTTTTTATTATAATAATTGATGACTTTTTGTTCTGCTTCATGCAGTTTATATTTTATTTTCTGCTCAGAAATAAGACAAACCTTCTATTTTTTATAGTAAATGTCTTTCTTCCGCAGATACTTTTTACTGTAATTGCAACAATAATTGTATACAGACTTTATGTTTTTATTAATAAATCACTCAAGAAAAAGGTAAGTGAAAATGAGGCTATTTAAGGATTTATTCATTTCCTTAAAAGAAATTATATCAGACTATGTAAAGAGCAGAGTATTTCCAGTTACTCTGCTTCTTATCGTGCTTTTTATTCTTCTTATAAATAAGCTTTTTACTATACAGATAGAACAGGGCGAGGTATATACCAAGAGCTTTGAAGTAAAGTCAGAGAAAACTCTTACTGTAAGCTCTATCAGAGGAAATATATATGATGTAAACGGTAAGCTGCTTGCTTATAATAATATATCCTATACACTTACATTTGGTAACAGTACAGCACTTCCCGAAACGGCTAAGGAGCTGGGGCTGTCCGAGAGTAAGCTTAAAAACAGAATTATAAATAATACTCTGAATATTCTTAAACAGAATGGTGATGATCTCGATGCTACGATGAATATCAGATACAGAGATGGAAAGTATTATTACAACATAGACGGTGATACTCTCAAATACTTTCTTAAGGATGTATATGCAGTAGATACTATAAATGATCTTAAGCCTGAACAGGAAAAGGCAACTGCAGAACAAAGTGCCAAGTATCTCATGAAGCTTTTTGAAATAGGAAATGAGTATGATGAAGAAACAGCTTATAAGATACTATGCTGTAGATATAACCTATGGCTGAACCGTTACCAGCAATATGTTCCTGTAGAAGTGGCTCATGACATATCAGATAAGTCAAGAGCAGCTATAACAGAGAATAAGGATAACCTTCTTGGAATGGATATTCAGGTAACTTCAAGTCGTGTATATAATGATGCAAAATACTTTTCTCATATCATAGGTTATGTAGGAAAGGCTTCTCAGGAGGATATCGATTATTTTAATAATGAAATCGGTGAAGAGAAGTACGATAGTAATGATGTTGTTGGAAAGCTTGGTATAGAAAGAGTATACGAGAAAGAACTTCATGGAACTGATGGTGAACAGACTCTTTATGTAGATAATCTGGGTAAGGTTCTTGAGGTAACAAAGGATACTGCATCAATAGCCGGTAATGATGTTTATCTGACTATAGACAGTGATCTTCAGAAGTATTGTTATGATATGCTTGAGAAGGAGCTTACTTCGATTCTTCTGTCCAAGATAGAAAATGTCGCTTATTCTCCGGATGGAACGACTCAGAAAGTAATCCCTATAACTGATGTATATTCTGCATTTTTTGTAAATAATCTTATAAAGATTAATAAGATGAATCGCGAAAATGCAACAGAACTTGAGAAAACCACATATAAAGAATTTAATGATAAACTTAGCGTTACACTTTCTACTGTTGATTCGCTTCTTACTGACAATCCGGTAGAGCTTAAGAATCTTGATTCTGAATATAGAGATTATTGCGAATATATCTGTGAAATGCTTGCAAGTAATGGAATATATGATTCAACGGCATTTAGTCATAATTCAGAAGAATTTCTTGATTATATAACTGACCAGACATCTCTTCAGGACTTCCTGCATTTCCTCATAAGAGAGAAGGCTATTGATATTTCATCTATCGAGAAATCAGGAAGATATTATGATTCTGACGAAATGTATGACATGCTTATTGATTATATTATCAAGTATCTTAAAACTGATGTGAATTTTAATAACCGTGTTATTATGAATATGATTCGCCAGGGTGAGATATCTGCTCATACTGTAGTTAATCTGCTTTATGATCAGAAGGTTCTGGATAAAAATGCTGATGTTGAGTATGATGCTTTCGTTAATGGAGGAATGTCTCCATATGAATTCATGATCACAAAGATACAGAATCTAGATATAACACCTGCTATGCTTGGACTTACACCTTGCTCAGGTTCAGTAATTGTTACAGATATAGATACAGGTGAAGTAAGGGCAATGGTCAGCTATCCAAGCTATGATAATAACTATCTGACTAATACCGTTGATCCTGATTACTATGATAAGCTTCTCGAAGATGGAACAAATCCTCTGTATAACAGAGCTACCATGATGAGACTTGCTCCGGGTTCTACATTTAAACCTATATCTGCTATAGCCGGTGTATCAGAAGGTGTTCTCGGACTTAACGAATATATAACTGATGAAGGTCAGTTTGACGAAGTATATACCAAGCCTATGTGCTGGATATATAGAGACAGTCGTCTTACACATGGTTCTATAGATATACCTACAGCTCTTGATGTATCATGTAACTATTTCTTCTTTACTGTAGGTTACAGACTTTCGATTGCAAATCATAAATATGAGGATGATCGTGGTCTTGCAAGACTTAAAAAGTATGGAGCTATGTTCGGACTTACATCAAAGTCGGGTGTCGAGATAGAAGAGATAGAGCCAAGCTTCTCTAATAACGATGCTGTTCTTAGTGCCATCGGACAGGCAAAGCATAACTTTGCGCCTGTTCAGCTGTCACGATATGTATCAACTATTGCTAACAGTGGAACCTGCTATAATCTGTCTCTTATGAATAAGATAACGGATTATGAAGGTAATATAGTCAGGTCATCCAGTCATACTATAGCCTCGCAGGTAAATATTGATGATTCCTTGTGGGATTCAGTTCATACCGGTATGCGTCTTGTTGTAACTGATGACTTGTCTAAGAATAAACTTTTAAACAGTATAAATGTTGAAGTAGCCGGTAAAACAGGTACAGCTCAGGAGGGAGAGGACAGACCTTCTCACGCTTTGTTTATATCGTATGCGCCTTACAGTGCACCTGAGGTATCTGTTACGACGGTTATTCCTAACGGTTATTCATCTGCCAATGCAGCGGATCTCACAGGCTTTATATATGCCTATATGTATGATAAAGAAGCACTTAATGATGCAACCTTCACAGAGGATAATGGTGAAGTAGGAGATTAAAATGCTTAAGAAATTACTTAAGAGATATAATTTAAAGTATTACAATTTCATACTTTTATTCATCGTTGTAGCGCTTATGATCACGGGAGCACTTATCATCAATAAAGTTAATGACAGTTATACGATGAAGCAGTCTATAGGAATTGTTCTGGCTGTTGTTATCATGATAGTTCTTTCTCTTATAGATTATCACTTTATTGCAAAGTTCTATGGGGTACTCTATATAGCTAGTACGGTACTTCTTCTGGCCGTTCTTGTTGCGGGAAAAAATGTTAATAACGCCAAGAGATGGTTTGAGGTTGCAGGTATAAGATTCCAGCCTTCAGAGCTTACCAAGATACTTATGATTATATTCATGGCTGTATATCTGAGTGACCTTATGGAAAAAAAACAGGTCAGTACATTTCATGGAATAATGGGCTTTGTTATATTCTATGCCATACCTGCTGCGCTTATATTTAAACAGCCTGATCTGTCTACACTTCTTTGTATAACAGCTGTTTTGATAACTATGATATATGTATCAGGTCTTAGTTATAAGTTCATTATAACAGTATTACTTATAGCTATACCTCTTTTCTCGGTTTTTATATGGTATATACAGACGCCGAATCAAAAGCTTCTGTATGAGCATCAGGTAACGCGTATCTTATCATTTATATATCCTTCAGAATATGATGATGAGAGAATGCAGCAGGAAAATTCTGTCATGGCTATTGGTTCCGGACAGCTGACCGGTAAAGGACTTCTTATAGAAAAAGACAGTTCTAATACCAGTGACACAAACCTTATATCTGAGCAGCAGACAGACTTTATTTTTTCAGCCGTAGGAGAAACATTTGGTTTCTTCGGAAGTGTAATAATAATTGGAATTATACTGCTAATAGTGTTACAATGTATTAGAGCAGGAAGGAAAGCCAGGGATGATACCGGTATGCTTATGGCTACAGGAGT
>DOVG01000266.1 GCA_003520205.1 Lachnospiraceae bacterium | reverse complement strand
CTTCCATACAATCCTCATTTATATTTAAAGATAAGAATCTCTACAAATCTGAATTCTAATGTCCCTATTTTAACAGATATTTTTAACGGTTACAATGTGTTATAAAATATCGCTACAACCCTTGAAAACACTACATTTATTGACAACAACCCACCGTTTCATACCACATCATATTATATCCTTTCAAGGTCTTTTCCGAACTCTCGCAAGGGAAATAATAAGGGAAAGAAAAATTAATAAAACGACATAACACAATATAGTCCGGCACTCTGAATCAAAGATATGCTCAAAAAGTAAATATGTTTTCTAATCAATCTCCCCTCTACTGCAATCGTCATTACAGGGAGATTTTGTCATATTTTGAAAACGCACGCCTGTATTTGTGCAAAGTTACCAATAGCCTTATGACAAAATCCTTATTCTTTATTTTATCTTGTAACGCCACATAACATCTGATAAAATAAACCAAGGCGATATGAATTATTGTCGATATATCTCAACGTTGTGTGATTTTACGGAACAGTGAGTACTAAAAGGAGAAAAGTCATGAAAAAAAAGAAATCTAAGCGAAATAAGATTGCTTATATAATGACGTTGATATTGAGTAGCATATTTATTCTATCTAATCCAAAGAAGGTTCAGGCGGAATCAACAATAGATGTATGGGACGGAACGATTGCAACATCATTTGCGGGAGGGAATGGAACTTACAATTCACCATATATCATTTCTACTGCTGCGCAGCTTGCCTATCTTGCACAACAGGTAAATGCAGGGAGTATTACAGCAGAAGAAACATATATAGTGCTTAATAAAGATATTGATCTTGGTGGCATTGATACTTTAGGAAATGGTATAGACAGCAGGAAGTGGACACCGATTGGAACAGACGGAAGTCACAATCTTAAGGGATATTTTGATGGAGCAGGGCATACGATAAAAGGATTATATATTAATTCTACCGAGAATTATCAAGGCTTGTTTGGTTGGACAAAGTATGCTGAAATTGAAAACCTGACAGTAGAAGGGATAGTAACAGGTAATCAGTACATAGGTGGTATCGCCGGATTTGTGGGATCTGTTAAAAATTGTATATCTAATGTTGAAGTAACAGGGGATTACTATGTCGGTGGTATTTCTGGCGAAGGTTCCAGCGCCACAAACTGTTGTAATATGGGGAAAGTAACAGGTAGAAGAACTTGTGGAGGAATATTTGGTTATGGAAGCAGTTGTTTAACATGTTATAATAATGCGGTTATTGTAGGTGCTTCCAATAATCCTGATGTGAATCCAATCCAGATCGGTGGTATTACAGGATATAACCAAGGTATGATTAAAGATTGCTATAATCTTGCAAAGCCGCAATTTGATGCAGCAGAATACATTGGCGGTATATCAGGCCGCAATGCGCCTGAAGCGTTAGTAAGTTGTTGTTTTTACTATGGTGATACAATATACGAAAACTCAGTTAAGCATATTGGAATAATCTCAAATGATGGTCATAAAACTAATTGTTATTATAAATCGGCTTCTACAACTGAAGTGGTAGATGGTCAAAGAGGCATTACTACACTAGACTTTACGAAAACGGTGAGTTTCAATAATTGGAATGATTCATGGAAAGATATGGTAATGGGTAGTCTGTATCCACAGCTGTTTTTAGAGGACTGGATGGTTACTGTTCATGATGCATCTTCTGCAACAGCAAAAGATGCCTATATCTCATTTAATACTTCTATTGGTGAAATATTATATGAAGCAAACGGACAAAAGCTGTATTCAACCACAATAAATATGAATAAGATTGATTCCAATTCATTCAGTACATATAAGAATAATTCCAATGAAGCTGTTTCTTTGGGAGCAGGCGATGTTGTTACAATAACCAAGAACGGAAGGTCATTGACTTATACAATTGGTGTAGAGGGAGATGCAAAGATTACATTTGATGGTATATCGAACGGTAATTTGGCAAAGACCTATGGTGATGCTGATTTTCTTAAGGCTGCAACAGTAACAGAAGGAAGTGGACTGGTCACATACGATAGTTCTGTTCCTGCTGTGGCAACCGTCAGCAGTGATACCGGAGATGTATCGATCTTTTCAGTGGGAACAACAGTTATAACTGCAACAACAAGTGGGGGCAGTTCAGCTTCATATACGCTTACTGTTTATCCGAAAGAAATTGAGTGTGAATTGAAGGTGGAAAATCGAAAGTACGATCCTGGCAATAGAACGGTATCAATTAAAACCGGAAGTATTACAAGTGGCGTGCTAAGCGGTGATGAGGTTAGTATTGATTTAAGCAGTGCCAAAGCAGTTGTTTCCAGTGCTTACGCAGGACCTAATAAAAAAGTTACAGTTTCGGGAATGGCCCTTAGTGGAAAGGATGCTGCCAATTATACATTACTTCCGATTGAAAATGTGATGGTTGATATTACAAAAGCAGATAAAAAAGATTATCCCTCTGATAAAACAATAAGTGTGGATAATAGTGTTAAAACCATAAAAGAAGTTAAGCTCCCGTCAGGTTGGAAATGGATTGCATCTGACGAATCTAAGGAATTAACAGAAGGTGTTGGAATTACTGCGACAGCAGAATATGTGGGTGATGATAAGGATAGTTATGAGGTGACTACTGAATCATTAACAATTACAAGAAGTTATAAAAATACAACCACAGAAGCAAAGCTGGGCGATACCATCACTGATAAATCAACCAAAGCATCATACACAATTACATCTGTGGCAAAGACATTGACGGTAACTTATAACAACGCTACTGCAAGTAAATCCACTACTATCAATGTTCCGGATACTGTCAAGATTGGTGATAAGACATATAAGGTTACAGAGATTAAGGCTAATGCATTTAAGAATAATAAGAAGCTTAAGAAAATAACAATAGGCAAGAACATCAAAAAAATTGGTAAAAATGCTTTCTATGGATGCAAGAATCTGAAGAATGTAACAATTAAGACAACTCTGCTTACGAAGAAAACCGTTGGTAAGAATGCATTTAAGGGTATCAATGCCAAGGCAAAGGTAAAAGTGCCGAAGAAAAAGCTTAAGGCTTATAAGACCATTCTTAAGAAGGCGGGTATCAAGGGCAAGAAACAGAAGATAACCAAATGATCAAATTAGTAATTCTATAACAGGAAAACGCCTATAAGTTTGAATACTTTATAGGCGTTTTCTTTCAGCTTTCAGTTCATCAATAATACCCTCTGTTCTTCCGATATTCTCTGTAATAATGGCGGAATCCTGTATATGTCAGATGAATGATGATATTCAGTAAGATCAGATTGATGGGAAACCACTCTTTTATGTATTTGCATAAGGTTGTGCTTATAGCAAAAACTGAAAATGCCATAAACAAAGAAATGTCTCATAGAAATATCTACAAACAGGAATTT
>DOVG01000044.1 GCA_003520205.1 Lachnospiraceae bacterium | reverse complement strand
GCTGATAGACCTTCATAAGAAAATTGCTTTTCCTGACCAAAATCATAATCCAGGGTATCCCTTATACTGTCAGCCGAAGCATACAGAACGGTCTCCCCGTTAAGAACCCATTCACTTTTCGTAATGTTATAAATATCCGTTTTCCAAGCAGTGGATTTCTCTGACTGCTCAGGTTCTCCCTGTCTGATATATTCTTCAAGATCCATCTGCCATCTTTCATGAACATTCCGTGGCATCTGCAGTCACCTCCGTTCTGTTCTTGATCCTATGATAGTCTTCCATCTCGACATCAAGCGTAATTGTTCTTTCCCGAGTGTTGGTCATTTTCTGCAAAAGGCTCACGACTTCGACATGCTGTGTGTTTGGGAACATATCCACACAGCAGCCTTTCACCGGAATATATCCGTTTGCTTCGAAAATTTCCAGATCTCTTGCCAGTGAGGTTGGTTTGCAACTTATGTAAACCATATTCTCCACTCCATATGAGAGAATCTTCTGCAGCGCCTTGGGATTTACTCCATCTCGAGGAGGGTCAAGTATTATAAGGTCTGGCTTTTCCTCTACTTCGTCTAGTTTTTTTAGGACATCTCCTGCTATAAATTCACAGTTTGTAAGTTTATTCAGCTTTGCATTTTCACGTGCTGCTTCTACTGCTTCTTCTACTATTTCTATACCATATACTTTTCCAGCCACAGGAGCCATTAGCTGAGCTATAGTTCCTGTTCCACTGTAGAGATCATATATTACTCCTGTTTTTATCGTCTCACTGTCATCAAATTGCTGTCCATTATTATCTGTGACATTTTTTCCACCAATTGCCTCCAACGCATATTCTCTTGCCTTGGAATAAAGCACTTCGCTACCCCTGGTATTAGTTTGGAAAAATGAAAATGGACTTATCTTGAACTTGAGCCCCAAAACCTCTTCCATCAGATAATCCTCTCCGTATAGAAGAGTTACCGAGTCAGGAATAATGGCATCCGCCAATGTATCGCATTCTGTATAAAGTACTCCTACTATTTTGTTGTTATATGAAAGTGTATCAAATTCGCCACTTCCCACATTATCTTCAAAGCTTCCGTTTACCCTTTGCAGCTTCCCTTTTTTATCTCTGACTATTTTCTTTCTGGTATTTATTTTCTCATAACCATGTGATGTATAAGCATCAAGTCCTACAGGCTTAGGCTCCCCTATGGATAAAAGCCCTGCGACATACTGTGGAAGCTGAAGTTCATCTACCGTTTCACTTCTTTTCTCATTCCAAGGAATATTTCTTGTATTCTCGTCTATACTATGGTGCGTGGTTGTAACCAGATTTACAAGAATGCTCCCATCGGTAGCTGACTGCCTTATAACAAGATTTCTAAGAACACCCGTATGAGTTTTCTTATTATAATGAGGAACGCCCAGCTTTCTATAGAATTTCTGGGTATATTTCAGAATTTCATTCCAGGTCGGACTTACTATCGCACAGGAATCTATTCCCAAAATATCATGACTTGAATATTGTCTGTGAAGGCCAAGAGTAAGTGGTCCATACTTCTCCTCATCACCAAATGTAAATTCCATCTTATTTCTATATCTGAACTGGTCAGGAGACGCAAAGATTCCTTCCCATACAAAACCATTTTCTTTTTTCTCCGGTTCTTCACCTTCTGACTTTTTTTCTCTACTTCCAAAATCAATTACATCCTTTAGGACATCCTTGACCATCTGCTCCTTGAGCTTAAGCTGATTACTATATGAAATCGTCTGATAGGTACAACCACCACAACTGTAGAAATGATTGCACATCGGTTTCTTAGTCTCCAGAGGAGATTTCTTTACTGTATCTAGCAAAACAGCCTCTGCCTTTCCTTCTTTCTTTTTCTTTATTCTGGCTCTGACAGTCTGACCTGGAAGAGTACCTTTGACAGTTACCTTTCTCTCTATCTTTCCACCTTCTGCCTGTGGATTATCTTCTATATGAATAAAGCTTCCCTTATTGGGGAAGCTATATTCGTCTATTATACCTTCTACTATATCGCCCTTTTTCATATATTCCTATTCTCCTGTAAATCTATTCGAATTACCTGTTTTATTCTAGCATCATTTATTACGATTCTTATTTCTTCTTGTTCTCTGTTTTTTCGGTTGCTGACTTTCTTCAGGTTGCTTTCTTTTTATCTCGATTTCCTCAACCTCACCAACTCCTGTTATAAGCTCATAGCCTTCAAGAAGCTCCTTCTTCTGCAGGCGCGAATACACACCTCTTCTGAAAAGTGAATACATAACAGATACAAGCGGTATAAATACCACCATACCCTTAACGCCAAAGAGGCTTCCACCTACGGTTACTGAAACAAGAACCCATATTCCCGGCAGACCAACCGAATCTCCAACAACTTTAGGATAGATAAGATTTCCCTCTATCTGCTGAAGTATGATAAATGCTACCAGAAATATCAGTGCTTTCATAGGGTCTACCAGAAGAATAAGTAAAGCACCTATACCACAGCCAATAAATGCTCCGACTATCGGAATCAGATTCATAACACCTATAAGCACACCAATCAGCATAGCATAAGGAAGTCTGAGAATAGTCATAGTTATACAGAACATTCCTGAAAGAATCACGGCCTCCATACACTGTCCGGAGATAAAATTGGCAAATGTTTTAGAAGACATTCTGCCTACTGCCATAATCTCATCTGCTGTTTCCCTGCTAAAAACAGCATATATGATTTTCTTTGCCTGATCGCCCAGCTTTTCTTTCTGCACCAGGATATATAATGAAAATATAAATCCTACTACGAAGCTTATTACCCCTGAAACTATTCCTGTTACAGCCTGCAAGCCACCCTCCAAAGCACTGTTGATTATATTTTTCATATATCCCATGAGCTTCTCCAGGATACTCTGCCAATCCTGTGCAAGGCTGTCTATTGCCTGTTGTATTATTGGTTGCGTGCTGAATATATTATCCGCCCAGATATTCAGCTTCTCTATTCCCAGAGGTATCTGTCTGACCAGCTGACCTATGGTATCTCCTAACTGAGGTATTACCATATATAGAATCAGCGATATTATTACTACAGCCAGAAGCAATGTTATGATGAGCGCAAGCGCCCTTCTTATCCCATCCCATTTAGCTCCGGAAAACTTCTGCCTGTTACGCAAAATTCCTTTTTCTATCCATCTCATAGGTACATTAAGAACAAATGCTATAGCTGCACCTACAATAAATGGAACAAATATATCTATAAGCTTGCCTGCCGCTCCCCATATATATTTTATATTATAGATAACAAAAAATAATACGATGAGGCACGAACCTGTAAAAAGATTCTTTCTGACCTTTTCATCTTTTAAATACTTCATATAAATACTCCGCTTTTATGTACCTTACAAATGCTTAAGCTCTACACTATAGTTATTATTATCTTCAAAATTAATAACAATATAACTTTTCCTGCTTCCACCACGTGGAAGACTTATGCTGCCCGGATTTAGTATTCTTACAGAGCCTGCAGAATCCTCTGAATTCTCCGATGTATCCATACTCCTCCCTACTTCGCATATTTCATCATACGGTATATGGGTATGACCATACATAGCTATATCACATCCATTTTCCAGGGCAGTATACATCAGATTCTGCAAGCCATAGTTAACTGCCTGTCTATGTCCGTGAGTACAGAAGAATCTGTGACTATTTAGTTCAAATACTGCCACCTGCTTCTGCCCATAAGCTTCTCCATACCTGTCACAGTTTCCCTGAACAAAAACAGCCGGTCTGGAGCCAAGCCATCTTCTGATTTTCTCCGGATCATCCTCCAGGTCACCGAGATGAATAAGCATATCTGGATTCTCTCTATCTATCGATAGCTTAATATTCTGGGTCTTTCCATGTGAATCACTTACTACGAGAATCTTTTTTATCATGTAATTGTCCTCTGTTAAGATACGTATGCTAAATCATTATTGCTTACTACTAAGATATTCCGCCAGTGCACGAAGGGCTTTACCTCTATGACTTATGGCATTCTTCTCTTCAGGACTTATCTCAGCTGAAGTCTTTCCATATTCAGGAAGCACGAATATCGGATCGTAACCAAAGCCATACTCTCCGGCAATCTTATAACCGATTCTTCCTTCCATGGTTCTGACAAATGTCTTTTCAGTTCCATCCGGAAAAACTGCAGCCATGGCACACACGAATCTTGCAGTTCTCTGCTCATCCGGAATTCCTTCAAGTCTTTCAATCAGATTATTATTTTTTATATCATATGAGGTATCCTCTCCCATATATCTGGCAGAATATATTCCCGGTTCTTTACCCAACGCATCTATCTCAAGTCCGGAATCATCAGCCAGTGACAGCTCACCGCTTGCCTTACATACCGCTCTTGCTTTTATGAGAGCATTTTCCTCAAATGTTTTACCATCCTCTACTATATCTATATCAATTCCTGCTTCCTTCATGGATAGTATCTCTATATCCATCCCTGCAAGGATTTCCTTTATCTCTCTGAGTTTATCCTTATTGCCGGTTGCAAATATCAGCTTCTGCATTATTATCTCCTTTGAATCATTATTTATTATCAGTAAATGCTTTTAGACATATGTTAGCCCCGGAATCCTCAGCCCGATGCCACTTCTCTCCATAGAGACTCATATAACCTTCTCCATCCTTAATGTCAATTCCTTTAGTTCTGTTACCTGCATCGCATTCGATAGCAATCGGTTTCTCACTTCCCGGGGTTTTTACACTGACTATAACAGCATATTTCTGCCCCTTTTTCAATTCTATATTCTGACTTAAATCTACAGTATAGTAACCTGCGAATCTCGTCTCTCCCTTTCCTATCTCAAGCCTTCCTGAATTAAGTGAGGAGTCATCCTTGAAATCCGTTACCACAAATACCTTAAAACTTGTATTGTCACCTGTTGCATAAAAAGATATGGCTTTCAGCACTTCATCACTCTTGGCCGTATATACATTTGCGAAGTATGCTGTTTCCTTACCGAACCCCATCTGTCCTACCCAACCAAGATTATCTGACTGATATATATTATCGTAATTATCCTGGTCGGCAATTCTTGTATAAACGATAGCCTGTTCAGCTATTCTCACATCCTCATAGGATATGTATATATATCCATCTTCACCAAAGTCATCACCCCAGCTGTTCTTACAGATATAGGCTCCATCATTCTTTGGTTTCTTCGCAAAATTCTCCTTTGGATAATGATCATTCCATCCAACTATTACTATATCGTGATTTGGAGATGCCTTTCCATCATAGAAATAACTATGAGTCTCCTCGTTATAGAATTCCGATGTGGTACTTCCATAATCCATCTCCATGTAGATAGAAGTTTCCACTCCACCATATTTATAAATAGCACTCTTAACCTTATTATCATCTCTGCTGTTCATGATAATAGCTTCCTCGAGATGCTTTACAGCTTTCAGACTGTTATTAGTCACTCCGTCACCATATATGTCATCCTTTTCATATACAGGTCCACGCCATGAGGCCATATAAGCTATACTCATGGTATGTTCACCACCGTCACTTATATCCAGACTGTATCCATTGTTAAGTGACATATGATCAACAGAGTAGATATTCTCCTCTTCAGGAAGCGTTATACTTTCCAATGCCCCCAGACTGGCAAATGCCCAGCAGGTTCCAAAGTCTCCCTGATCCCTCACCGGAGTCAGTCTGTCATGATCACGCATATCATATGCGTCAGGCAGAAATCTTCCATCATCAATATTTATAAAATTAATCTGGTTTTTCTTAAAATTATATTCAACCCTGTATCCCAGTCGATCAACCACATCACTTATGGGAATAAATCTCACACCGTCAAGCAGCTCCACTTCATCCGAAGAAAACTCCAGCTCTGTCTTTGCTCTATCGACTATGACCTTGCCCGATTTATATACATTTATCGAGCAGCCCATGATATCCTCCATGAACCTTTCTGAAGCATAAACCTTCAGTTCATCGTCGATTTTCAACTTATATCCAAAATTCATCAGACTCTTTCCGTCTATCAGAATGTCGATACCATTTTCCTGTATAAATCTGGCTTTATTCTCCAGAAGCGTTCTTGCAGCAGCAGAAGTCTCCGACTTCTTTTCTATCTTGCCCGGCTTCACATCAGAGTTAAAAATAGCAAGAAGAGCGGCTGTGAACAGGATAAAAATTCCTACTATTATCTTCTTCAATTTCCTACCTCTTAGGTGGTTTTGGTCCCATAAACTGGTAATAATATGATTTAATCATTCCATTATATATCTTACGGTTCTTATCAGCCTTACGTCCTATATATCTCTCTGCATCCTCATATGAACTGATAAGGAACATGGACCAGTTATTAAGCGCTCTGAAACGCTCTCCTATCACGGAGTAGAGCTCCGGAAGTGCCTCCTTCTCCTCAAGTCGTTCTCCATAAGGTGGATTTGTTATGATAAATCCGTAAGACTTTGAAGAACTGAGTTCCCTTACCGGCTTTGCCTGAAAATGTATATACTCCGCCACACCTGCATCCTCTGCATTCTTCATGGCGCATTTAACTATATCTGAATCCAGGTCATAACCCTGTATATGCATCTCTATATCTGTTTTCTCAAGAGACCTCGCTTCATCATAAGCATCATACCATATCTTCTTTGGTATCAGCTTCTCCCACGTACAGGATGTAAAGTCTCTGTTCACACCTGGTGCTATATTGGCACCTATCATTGCTGCTTCTATGGGAAATGTACCACTTCCACAGAACGGATCCACAAGAAGCCTGTCCTCTCTCCATGGAGTCAGCATAATAAGTGCAGCAGCAAGAGTCTCCGATATAGGAGCCTTACCTACAAGCTGTCTGTAACCTCTTTTATGAAGCGATATCCCCGTAGTATCAAGTCCAACGGTTACTTCATCCTTCATAATAAAGATTCTTACCGGATAATCCTCTCCATCCTCTGTGAAACGGTTCACATGATAAGTAGACGACATACTTTCAACCATAGCCTTCTTGGCTATACTCTGGATACTGGTCTGACTAAAAAGCTTCGAACGGTTTGTTGTAGCTTTCGTAACCCAGAAACGTCCATCTCTCGGGATGATTCTTGCCCATGGAATATGTCTTATACCATCGTATAAATCATCAAATGTGGTAGCCTTAAAGCTACCACATTTAAGCAGTATTCTTTCACTTGTTCTGATTCCGATATTTGCCCTTGCCACGGCACTGACCGGTCCTCTGAATGTAACACGTCCATCCTCCACCCCGGCTATCTCATAGCCAAGACTTATGATTTCCTTTTTCAGAACACTTTCCAGACCAAAATGGCAGGGAGCGATAAATTCGAATATTTCATCCATAATTATTTTACTTTTACTTTCTTAACCTTTGACCATTCCGAATAATACTTCTTACCCTTTACAGTCTTATAGGTTCTGACTCTTACATAATATTTCTTTCCAGACTTAAGTCCGCTTATAGTCTTGGAAGTTTTCTTATAGCTCTTAAGCCATGCAGTCTTTTTACTCTTGAAGCTCTTCTTAGTAGATACCTGTATCTGATAGCCTGTAGCCTGAGAGCTCACTTTCTTAACCTTAACTTTTATAGTTCCTGAACCGGAAGAAACCTTCTTTAAGCTGGTCTTCTTAGGAACTATAGTAAACTCAGCCTTGGCACTTCCCGTGTATCCTGAAGAAGGATTCATTGTAACAGTAACTTTATACTTTCCTACCTTTTTAGCTGAGGTATATGTCACTGTATACTTTGAAGCGTCCATAGCATATCCACCTGCTTTTACTGCAGTAACCGCAGGCTTTATAACCGAACCTGTATAAGCAAATTCCTTTGCTGCCAGAGTTATAACCGGCTTTACTTCAGGCAGATATACACTATTTAATTCACCCTTTGCATTATAATCCGGCAGAGCAGTTGAATTATTAGAATTCATATAAGTTGACGCAGAATAGTTGTTTAAGCTCACAGGTTTAGTCAGATAACCCCATATTTCTTTGTACTTATGTGATTCCTTTGGATTTCCTTTTAAATCATAATCATATTTAACTACATTCTTATCTGAAACTAACATAAAATAGTTTAATGTGAAAGGAATCCGAACATCATAAGGATTTTCCTCCTTCTCATCATCCCACGTAATATCCAGATTGTACCAGTTGGCTCCAACCTTTACCATATTCCAGGCATGGTATCCTTTATCAGTACTCGTAACACATATAGCAGGAATTCCAGCCTTTCTAAGAATCGCTTCGGCTCCTTTAGAATATCCTGCACAAACAGTTTTCTGCATTATTATAGAACTATATATAGATTGGTCGTACATTTCAGGAAGACCGAGATTTCCAGAAAATGCGTATGTGTTATTTTCACATAAAAGATCATGTGCTTTTTTTACTTTATCATAGTCTGTCTTCTGTGCAGCAACCTGTGCAGCATAACTATCAACCTTATTAAATATCTTCTCAGTCATATCTGCTCTTGATCTGCTATCACCGAATATATCAAATAATGTCAGACAGAATCCCGAACCATCTCCTAACAGGATAGCTCCATTATCCAGGAAATAAAACTGCGGATTTTCATATAGAAATACTAATAAAACATCTGCTGCATCCATAGAGCTTATGCTATATGTACTATACTTAAAAAACTTCGTAAGTGACTCATTTACTATTTTCCCATTAAGCGTAATCTGAGTAGTAGTATAATTTGCAGGGCTTTCAGAATTAGCATCTTCTGTTACCAGATAATACATACAATAAGCATACATATCTTTATAAAGCTTTTTTTGCTCATTATTAAGACTCTGAAAGAAATATTTTGAACTATAACTGTACCAGTCACGGCTTGCTATAGCCCCCATTCTCATAGAAACAGCTTCCATGGCAGAATCTATATCTTCTTCTGTAGGCTGATTATTCTCCTTAGGTTCCTTACCATCTAAAGTATATAATCTCACACCACCAATATCCTGGTAGCCATCATCTTCAGGCTCTTTCTGGAATGTTGAAAAACTTCCTGCTTCTTTAGTAACTGTTGCAGCGTACACTATACCTTTACCGGTTGAAATAAAGTCTTTTCCAAGAACACCCACTATCATTACAGCCAGTATCATTAGTAACAATCTAAACTTTCTAACCTTCATATAAAACTCCATTCTTAATATGTATGACCACCCTTAGGACTTTTCCCAGTGGTGGTCACGCATGTCATTATCTTCAGAATTAACCAAGTCTTTTTCTAAGTTCTGCTGTCATATCTTCAAAGCCCGGCTTACCAAGAAGAGCAAACATGTTCTTCTTATAACTCTCAACTCCCGGCTGATTAAACGGATTAACTCCAAGAGTATAACCACTTACACCACAGGCAAATTCGAACTTGTAGAACAGTTCACCAAGACTAAGCTCATCAATAGCATCCATATCTATACGGATGTTTGGAACACCACCATCCACATGTGCAAGAATAGTTCCGTTCATTGCACACTTATTTATAAAATCAACTGTCTGACCAGCCAGATAGTTAAGACCATCAAGGTCTGTGTCTTCCTTCTGCATTACAACCGCCTTACGAGGATTAAGAACATTTATAAATGTCTCAAAATGATTCTTTGTTCCTTCCTGAATAAACTGTCCAAGTGAATGAAGATCTGTTGTAAAGTCAACTCCTGCAGGGAAGATACCCTTACCATCCTTACCTTCACTCTCTCCGTAGAGCTGTTTCCACCACTCTGTTACAAAATGAAGTGCAGGTTCAAAGTTACCAAGGATTTCCATTCCAAGTCCTTTTTCATGAAGCACATTTCTAACTGCTGCATACTTAAGAACATCACTTGTATCAAATCCTTCAGCAAGACAGAACTCTCTTGCATTTGCAGCACCCTGCATAAGCTTGTCGATATCTGCACCACTTGCTGCGATAGGAAGAAGTCCAACTGCAGTAAGAACTGAGAATCTTCCACCTACATCATCTGGTACAACAAATGTCTCATATCCTTCTTCGTTTGAAAGAGTTTTAAGAGCTCCACGAGCCTTATCTGTTGTAGCATAGATTCTCTTAGCTGCTTCCTCTTTGCCATACTTCTTCTCGATAAGTTCCTTGAAGATACGGAATGCAACAGAACACTCTGTTGTTGTACCTGACTTGGATATAACATTTATAGAGAAGTCTCTGTCTCCGATTACTTCGATCAGCTCTGATACATATGTAGAGCTGAGGTTGTTTCCACAGTAATAAATCTCTGGAGTTTTACGAATCTCTTTTGATACTGAATTATAGAAACTATGACGAAGTGCTTCAATAGCAGCTCTTGCTCCCAGATAAGAACCACCGATTCCGATAACAAGAAGAACATCAGAATCACTCTGTATCTTTGCAGCTGCCTTCTTAATACGTGCAAATTCTTCCTTATCATAATCAATAGGAAGATCAATCCATCCAAGGAAATCATTTCCTTCGCCGGTCTTTTCTACAAGTGTTTTCCTGGCTGCTTCGATTCTTGGCTTTATAGCCTCGATATCTGCATCGCTAGCCATAAACTTAGTATTGTCAAAATTAAAAGATATTTTCTGTGACATTTTTATTAACTCCTTCTTTATTTATTAAAGATAATCTTTTAGATTTTACCATTTTATATTTTCTATTACAACTATTTAGTAATCTTTATATTTGTAATACAGCACTGATCTCCGGATAAAGCCATATATACCTTCTTCGGCGGAACTAAAAGTGTCGTCGTATTCTTTATCAATATACCGGCATTTAGTGTGGCTGTTTTAATGACATTTCCTTCTCTGCTGATATTTATCTTAACATCCAGTCCTGATTTATTGATATCCTTCCAGTAGTCCCATCCTTCGAAATCATCACCCTTTATCACATCTATCTCATTTTGGGAATCTCCTTCAGAATCCCAGTTCTCTCCATCCAGTCTGATAAGTGCATATTCATGATAATTCCTGCCGTCAAGCTTTCCATCATCAGACGCATATATAACTATATATGGACAATGCCATACTAGTCTTGCCGTTGGAAGACTCTTGGTATGGAATTTGATGACCATTTCATCATTTATAGCTATTCCTTTTGTCGATTCAGTTCTGTAACCGTCTATCTGAACATTTGGAACATCCCCCTCTGGCTGACCTTCTATAAAGCTAATCTTTTCAGCTATTCTTGTTATTGTATTTTCGTCAGCTTTCTCCACCGACTGACTAATAGAAACATTATCTATACGGCAATTTTCTCCCGTTAGTCCAAGATACAAATATCTTGTATTATCAGGCAGGGCTATTATATATGTTATAGTTCGTTCGAGATTTGAGATTATTATTCTTGCATGATCCTTATATCTGACTGCCTCTACAAAGTAATTATTTGGAGACTTTGTAAGTATTGAGCTAAGTCCGGAAAGAGGATGATTCATCTCACTTACCTGTATCTTCCTCGCACCTGAAACAACCGATGTGCCATCAAACTTAACTTCTCCATATTCATAATAATTTGATTCTTTAATCATCCTGTCATCGGTATAAAGTCGCCCATCAAGAGAATCAAATAATACAAATGCAGGAAAGCCCATCTGTTTACTTCCATCATTTGGAGAACAGGTAAAATTCATTTGAACAAAGTTTGAATTAATAAGGATTCCCTCTGATATATTTTCTCTGTACTTAGTGCATATCAGCTCGTCTTTTCCAGCAAGCTCCTTGATTTCCTCCTTCTCACGCATCTGATATTCAGTATCCAGATCTATAAGATGCTGCATATATTTAGCGTATTCAGGGTCAAACTGTGTTCCGGAACATTTAATTATCTCTTCACGAACCTTCTGCTGCGGTATTGCCTCACGATAGCTTCTTTTAGATGTCATAGCATCATAAGCATCTGCAACGGCAACTATCCTTGCTATCTGAGGAATATCATCCCCCTTCAGCTTATCCGGATATCCTTTTCCATCATATCTCTCATGATGATAATGAGCGGCTATACTGAGATATGGATACTCAGTTATACTTGAGAGTATCTGCTCTCCTATTACCGGATGCTGTTTTATAATCTCATACTCCTCATCTGTGAGCCGCCCATCTTTATTTATGATACTATCAGGAATACCAATCTTACCAACATCATGGAGAAGAGCCGAATAATACACCTCATTACACTGTTCTTCATCCATGCCGCTGAGTTCAGCTATCTTTCGAGAGTATTCAGCCACTCTTGAAGAATGACCATGTGTATAAGTATCCTTTGAATCTATAGCATTAACTATAGCTGTTACCGTCTGTTCAAAGAGACGGTTCAGAGCCTTCCTTTCTTCCTTCAGGTAGTCAATTTCTATACGACTGGCACGTTCAACCTTCTCATTAACTTCCTTAATTGCAAAAAAGAAAAGCAGCACTGATATTCCGACCATAGTAATATCAGTGATAGATATTCCATAAATAAACAACTGCACTATTGATGAAATCAGGGATATAGTTGGAAATAATATAAGCAGTACATGTATCCTGGTATCCAGTTTCTTACAATAGATTACTATTGTTATGAGCTGTATGATAGTAACAATTAACGGAATTATATAGCAAATAAAAAAGAACTTTGATCTCTGATATTCATTTTGCTCATTAAATGTATAATAAAGACCTGTAAACTGGGATATTATTAAAAGTATTACACCGGAAAATATCAGTATCTCGTTTATCTTAATTAAAATCGGTACCTTCTTGATGTTGCATTCATTTTGCATAAGATCAGATAAATATATATTGAATGCATGAATAATCATAAGAAGCATTAAGAAAACAAAGAAGTTGGAAATTCTTACCATCCAGTAACTGGATGGTGATGGATTTCCCCGGTATATGTAAGCTAAACGATCAAAGAAAAGAAGAATAAAAGAATATATCTGAATCAGCATAAGGGCTAACTTTTTCTTGGTTCCGAGAGCCTTGATGGTATAAACAAAAACTGACGCAATTAAACAGACTCCCATAAGGACCAGCATAATATTCAATTGATGTTCCCGAATCAGTTCAACCATTCGAATATACCTCTAGCTATAGTTATATCTTATATATTTTTCTTTCAGATACTCATGCTATAATTTTACTACTATAAAAAATACTCTTCAAGTAAAATCACATATAAAACAGCGGCTTTTAATGACTTTGACCTGCTGTTTTGACACAGTTAATCATATAGGTTATACTTGTTTTCTATTTGATTATGCAGAAAGTCAGCATCATAAGTATAATATGGAGGATAAAAATATGTGGTACGAAGAATCAGTATTCTATCAGATCTACCCACTTGGTTTTACCGGTGCTCCTTACGAAAATGACGGAGTACTTACTTCACGAATTCTGAAAGTAATTGACTGGATACCTCATATCCGGAAGCTGGGTGCAAATGCTATCTATTTCTCACCTGTTTTCGAATCTGATACACACGGTTACAATACAAGAGATTATGGACTGATAGATAAAAGACTCGGAACAAATGAAGACTTTAGGAAAGTAGTAAGTGAACTACATGCGGCAGGAATCAAAGTCGTGCTTGACGGAGTATTCAATCATGTAGGACGTGGCTTCTGGGCATTCCAGGATGTCCTTGATAAGAGATGGGATTCTCCTTATAAGGACTGGTTTCATATATCCTTTGATGGTAATTCTAATTATAATGATGGTCTTTGGTATGAAGGTTGGGAAGGAAACTATGATCTTGTTAAGCTCAACCTTCAGAATCCTGCTGTTACTGACCATATATTTGATAAAGTAAAATACTGGATAGACTACTTTGATATCGATGGACTAAGGCTGGATGTAGCTTATTGTCTTGATAAGGGATTTATACATAATCTGAAGGAATTTACACTTGGCCTTAAGGATGAATTTCTCCTTCTTGGAGAACTGCTCCATGGGGACTATTCCATGTTTGTAGGTCCCGGAATGCTGGACAGCTGCACTAACTATGCCTGCTACAAGGGACTTTATTCCAGCTTCAACTCCATGAATATGTTTGAGATAATTCATTCTCTCATGCAGCAGTTCGGTCCAGAACAGTGGTGCAGATATAAGAACATGCATCTCATGTCATTTGTAGATAATCATGATGTTACCAGAATTGCCAGTAATCTGACTAATATAAATCATCTTCCACTCATCTATGCACTCAGCTTCTGTATGCCGGGATTTCCATGTGTATATTATGGAAGCGAGTGGGGAGCCAAAGCCCGCAAAGAAGAAGGTGATCCTGCACTCAGGGCATGCTTTGACGAACCTCAGTGGAATGAGCTTACCAGTTTCATCTCGAAGCTTGCTGATATAAAGAAAAACAGTGAGGCTCTCAACTACGGATCCTTCCGAAGTGTCGTCCTCACTAACCATCAATGTATATTTGAACGTAAATCTGAGCATGAACGCATCATGGTCGCTATAAATGCATCCGACCAGCCTTTCACTGCTCACTTTGATGCAGGATGCGGTCAGGCAAATGAACTCATAACCGGAACTCTTCATGACTTCGGAGGCGGTTCAGAGCTTAAGCCTTATTCAGCAGAAATCTGGCTCATGGAAAGATAACAGCTGTCTGCATACGGAAATCGCTATTCTCACTTCATCCAAACATTCAGATCAACCTGTGTTTCGATTCCATCAACCAGCCCATATGGTGAATACTGATAGCCTTCAGTATGATATGGGAACTCTGGTGTATCATATGAAGCCAGCCAGAACTGCCAATTACCTATCTGGTCTATATCCAGATATTTTATAAATTGATCCCGACTGGCATATATCATAGGAGTATAACCTGCAGCTTCAATGGTTTCACAGAAACCAACGACAGCTGCGGTTCTATCTTCTACTGATATATTATTGGCTCTCGCATTTTCTTCCTCAAATACATACTCTGTATCTATTACAACAGGAAGCTTAATCTTCTTTTCTTTCAGATGTTTCAAACAGAACTCTGCCTCTTCGATTCCTTCCTCTTTATTTATGGCAGATGAAAAGAAATACACTCCTGTTTCCATTCCAACTTTATTCGCCGCATCCAGATTCTTCTCAAATGCTGAATCCAGATGAATTTTTCCTTCACTACCATATCCACGGTAACCAAGTCTTATCATGACAACCTGCATTCCGGTTGCTTTTACCTTGTCCCAGTCTATATCATGCTGGAACTCTGATACATCTATTCCCGGTTTGCCAAGTGCTTTACCATCCTTATAATAATTATAATAAAGCTTCCCATCATCCACATAAAAATCTTCAGCCCAGTTATAATCATTTCTGGATACATTCGCACTTATCTTATAGTATTCGCAATCAGGATATTCTCCTATAAGAACATATGCCATATGGAGATATCTTACATAATTATCTTCGACAGCCTGTGCTACATTCGGGTCTGCATCAAAAGGTATTACTTCATCAAAAATAACCGAAGAATCAAGCGGTACTGCCTTCACCTTGTTATTTATCGAATTTAACAGACCGATGATTGCTCCTAATGCTATTACTCCAAAGAACATCCAGAGGATTATGTGTTCTTTTCTTACCTGTTTTTGTCTCTTTGTATAACTCATACTTTTCTTAATATTTCCTTCACTGATTATGTCTGCAATACACCAAGCATACTCAACAAGAGTAACAGAAACCAACATCAAAAGTCAATCATTGTTATAACTATATATTTTATTTTCCAGACATGCGAAAGAGCCTGTCAGACTTCCTTCCCCAAACATAAGTCTAACAGGCTCTTTCAATCCGTTCTATATTAGGTACACCCACACATACCTTCTTCAAAAGTAGGTAAATAATATCATATTTTCATAAAAATGTAAAGCTTTTTTGTGCAGGTTAACTAATTATTCTATTTATGCCATTACTCTATACATACAGCAAGTCCATCAGTGAACTTAATTGCTGTTATATCCGTAATCTGGTTCTTCTTATTGTATGTATTAAGATCTTCTATGACCTTCTTAAGATTTGCATACTCACTGGATGCAGACTTTTCCAGCTCTAATGCAAGATTCTTATGTCCCTTGCACATATCCTTCAAATCATCTGCACTATCCTGTCCATCAGTATTGAAACGGATATCAGAAACTTTGTAATCACTACCATTCCTGTCAAGAGTTATCTTAACTACCTCTTTTCCACCATTCTTTACTACATAACGGCCTTTTTCTATAGCCAGACCATACATCTCAAATCTTGCGAAATACTCTGTAGTCTTACCATCAGCACTTATAAACTGCTTTGAGAAAACCGGTATTGCAGCAAGGAGTCTGACTCCATCGCCCATATATTCAAGTCTGTTTTGAACAACTGCATTTATTGCAGCTTTCTTAACACCTGTAAATGCATCTGCAAATGCAGGATAGTCAGATATTGAATAAGAGTACTTCTTAAATTTGCCCTTATTCATGTATTTCTTAAGCTTTGCATTTGTCATTTTCTTTGACTTCTTAGCAGCATAAACCTTAAGTATTGTAAGTTTATTAATAGTTATGGACTTAGATTTGCCACTCTTTATCACACGCTTTGTAGATGGCTTATCATTAGTAGTATAGTACACATTGTAGCCTTTTTTAGCTTTAATCTTCAGCTTAAATGCTACAGGATATATACCTTCACCCTTATAGATAGTATACTTATCTGTAATGATTTTAGCTTCAGCCGCCTCTACTCCCAGAGTAGGGAAAGTCCCCGCCGCCATAAGTACGATCAGCAATATGGCCAGCACCCTTTTTAAATTCTTCATCAAAAGATACCTCCTGATCATCAACTTTTAGTTTTAAAAAACTCGTATTTTATTATAATTTATTTAATATATTAATTCAACTGAAAAAGCCCCTTGAAACGCTTTATGTTCAAGGAGCTTTATATTTCCTTTTTAAATTATCCTAAATTCGGATATTTTTTTCCATCTATTATGTCACAGGCTAAGAAGAATGCCAGCGAATAGGATAAGAATGTAAGCAGCCTTAGTGTCACAAATCTTGCAGCATAATCATAGAAGTTATCCGCTTTAATCATTGTCTTATGGCTATTGTCTATATTTAACAGTATTGTTCTAAGAACAACCTGCGGAAATCCCGCATGCTTTATGATATTTACTTCATCACTGTCATTAGGATTTATAGCATACTCCTTTGCCATCAGCTCTTCGAGAAGTTCAGGATTTTCATTTCTTAAGTTGATTCCTGTCTCCATCATATATTCCCGGTTTACCTTCTCTTCTATATCTCCCTTAACTATCTCACTCAGTTTTATCTCGATTATATTATACTGACCTATATGATTAAGTATAAAAAGATTTATTTTCGGTCCGGCAAATATAGTAAATACTGTCAGAAATGCAACCACCAGTACTCTCTTTCCTAATCGAAGCAATGCTTTTGTTGCACCGGTTATAAATACTAAAAATATAATTCCTATTATTATCAGATTAGCTGTATCTTCACTTATAGAAAAACCATTTAGCCTTTCTATTATATTACTAATTATATTATGTATATATGTAATCTTCATAATGCCACCTCCTTACTGCAAAGGCATTGACCCACCGGGAGATTAATTATTTTGATTACATATTACAGCAATGAGTATAACAAATGCGCAACATGTGACATTTTCCAAGTCCATCTGCTATTCTCATTATTCCGGAAGATTTACCGGATCCCATCCTTCGTCCTGATACTTTGTTATATTCAGTTCATGAGATTTTACATAATCAGAGATTGTCTGGGTTCTTATTTTCTCACGTTCTTCGGTACTCGCATTTACTTCCTCAAATTTCTCATATCTGTCTCCAAATATAGCCTTTGCACTTTCAGTATAATCGCTTCCATCAGCTACTATATCAAATCCGGTAACAAGATTATCCTTTATATGTATGAGTCCCGGGTAGTTACCACCGCTCTTACAAACCAGCTTATCTCCATCTAAATCATAATTAAAAATCCAGTAATCTCCCCACACAAGGATATCATCAGCATTTGAGTCATCTATATCTATTATAGATATATTTGGTATACTCACATCACTTCTTTCATAATTGCCTGCATAATTCTCTATCATAAACATTGAGATGGCACTTATATAAGGATCTCCCCCTTTATATATATAGTCAGGAAGCATGCTTATATGTTCTTCCTCTGCATCATCACTTGTGGCATCCTTTACTTCCTCTGATGCCTTTTCCACATTTTCACTTACCTCTTCTTTTACTTCTTCAACATCCTCTTTTGCCTCAGTTATATCTTCTTTAATTTCTTCCTGTACTTCTGAAGCTGATTCACTCACTTCTGTAGTACCTGAAGCAACTTCTGCCTCATTGCCACACGCCGTAACAAGAGACATCCCCATCAACATACATGATGCTAGTGCGATTAATCTTACTAAGTTCTTTTTCATTATTCATTTCCTTTTTTCTATTCTTTTTTAATGGCAGAAGCGTCTGCCTCTGCCATTTATTATAGTTATTTATAATGCATTTTGATGTTCCACATTATTCTTACGCGCCGCTCTGTGAGCACGCCGTTCTTTATTTCTGTCCGTATGCGATGTTATTATCTTCTGTATCTGTTTCTTATCCTTTGCCATTTTGGCAATATTCTTTGGATCTGTAAATTTCTTTGGATTTTTTCTGGATTTAAGAGATTTCTCAAAAACTCCGGACTTCAGCTGTTTCTGCATGAATTCCTCAAGAGATATTTTCTTACCTGTAGCTGCGTCTATAGGCGTATGCATACCTGCAGTCCGATACATCTGTCCAAATATAGCATATGCACTATCCGTTACAAAATCCTTTTTATTTTTATAATCAGCCTGACCATCTTCCAGTCGTTTTATAGCTTCATCAGTTTTCTTTAAGAATTCTATGTTCTCAGCTTCAATCCTAAGACTCTCTTCGCTAGGGAACCCACTGGTTATCTTAATCTTACTTTTTGCATAATCAGGCTCATATTTTGTATCTTTCATAAGACTTCCATCAACCATCTTGGGAAGGAGCGAAGTAATCAGCTTTGGATTATTTTCAAAATCAGCTTTATCATTTATCGATTTTGACAGTGTTCCTGAAATAAATCCACATTCAGCATGCTCTGCATCACTAAACCATTCATTTACCGGTATAGACTTACATGCCTCCTGCTTTTTATCCATAAATTCAAGATTTTTCTTAATTATCTCAGTATTTGCCATCAGATTAGAAGCTGCTATACTGGCAGAATTATTATCTCTGGATGTTGCCGCTTCATATGCATTCTCCCTTAATTTGGTCATAGACTGCGCTATTTCCAGCATAGGAGACCATATTACTTTTGCATCATTCATATCCCTGAAATTTGGATCACTTTCCTGTGCAACTTTTATATATTCATCCTTGACACGAAACATTTCCTGTTCTACATCAAATCGTACATTATACATATTAAGTGCAAATACAAAATTCTTATCTGAATATATATCCGCATTCTTAAAATTTATTATCTTTACTTTCTGGTCAAGCATTTCATCTGTTACTCTACGCCCATCATGTATCCATCTGGCTATCTTCTCTCTATTGGCCGGATCATCTCCTCCTTTTAATGTTTTTATCACCTCATCATAATAAGCCTTCTTTTCTTCGACTGCTTCTGTAGGATCCATTAACTGCTCAAGGCTGAACCTTCCACTGGCTGCCATAGCCATTACAGCTATAGAAGTACCAGCTGTTCTATCTGTTGTGAACCCGGAACACTTACCACTATGAATTATTCTTGATTCTGGCTTATTATATTTGTCACCATAGAAAGGATTAAAGCCACTTTTACTTGGAGAATACATATCTAAAAGCATAAACCTGTCACCAAATAGTTCCTTAGATATTTTTACTCCGGTACTCTTCTGAGCTTCATTAATATCTTTTATAGAAGTCAGAAGTCTGCGCTTCATCTCTCTTACACCTTTTACCTTCTCAAGAGATGATGGTTTATTAATATCTTCTTTATTCATCAGATAATGGTCAGCAAGCTTGTTTACCTTGTCAACCATTATTTTATACTTATGGCTTTCTTTTATTCCAATAGGTCGTGGATCCTTTGCCAGCTCTCTGGTATAATCACGCAGCTCCTTCAGTGCAGTCTTCATATCACCATAATTTTTCGAACCATTCAATGTATCATTCTTCTTTATGGTCTGATACATCTTATTAATCTCAGATGCAGTACTTACCATGGTTTTATGACTCAAATCCATCATACACATATGGTTTTGAGTAATTGGGTGATATGCATTGGCATTGCCAAATGCTATATTAAACAAATCTGTATTTATATCTGTAATCTGCGCCTCCAGATTCGGCTTATTTCTGTCATTAATCCCTTTAGTATGTTCCACTATATCTGCGGAAAACTTAAAATCCGGCAGGGCATTTATCCCTTTTTCAGCTAAATGATCTGCAATCATCAGATTATCAATCATAGTTTTAGGATTTTCTGAATTAACTATATTCTGATAAACTTCAGATGCTTTGATCTTATCTATACATTGGTCCTTCAGCCAATTTCTACCGTTAGGAGTAGAAAGAAGCACATCAAAATCAGATACTGTATTTTTACTTATAGCTTCAGAAAAATCCTTTGCTTTATCTGAATAAGGTCCATTAGTGCTATTAACATATTCATTCCAGTCTGGAGTATCCTCATTAAGCCCCATATTAAGAAAAGCATTTTCACGGCATCTATGCACTTCATCCTCAAGCTTTTTCTTCTGTACAGTAGCCATATTTGCTATATAACTGTCAAGAAGCATATCTGCTACGATTTCTTCTTTTTGCTCTCTTGTAAGCCGTCCAACCTCATTAATCAGTCTCTTTTTGCTCTGCTCCGCAGCTTTCATGGAATCCAGCTGTTTAGTGTAGCTAGTGAGCTTAATCTTATTTATTTCAGTAAATCTATTCCTGTCTGGTTCTATATGTAAAGGACCATCTATTGCAAATTCTTTGCAGAACTTGTATGACAGTTGTTCAGGAGTATATCCACTTGATATAATTCCATCAGCTGCCTGGGCCTGGGGAACAGTCAACACAGAATAATTTGTATATTGTTCAAGATAAGTTTTTAGTTCGCTGTCATCTCCTCTTTCGTACGACTTTACGGCTGCATCTGCCCTTTTAAAAGCTGATGTAATTATAGGAAAAAGAGTTGGATCAAGAGGACCATCCTGCATTACATCTACAATAAGTTTTTTCTGCAAATTCTCTATAGAACCGGCTGCTGCTATCTGTTCAGATGCGTTATCAAGAAGCCATGATTTATCCATGGCCGCTCCTATAACAGCCGCTGTAACCACCTCACGCGATAACCCCTCTGGAATATGATAATCGTCATCAGGAGAATAGTATTTCATGACAGGCCCATAGCCTTCGTTCATCCTGTTTACTATATTATCCCTGCCGGTCTTATATATATTTCTTGCGAATTCTGCATTAGACTCCTGCTGTCTTCTTTCAGCAGCACGACGTTCACGTTCACGCTCTTGCTGTGCCCGCATCTCCCGTACTTTTCTTTGATTCTCTCGTCTCAGTCTTTCAACTTCCTGGCGCTGTCTCTGCAGTTCCTGCTGGCGTTGTCGCTCCTGCTCCTGCTGACGCTGTCTTGCCTGCTCCTGCTGGCGCTGTCTTAACTGCTCGTTCAGCTTATTAATACCCTCATTAACACTACGCTGAATATTATCAGCAGCCTGATTCATAGCATTATCCAGGTCCTGAGGTCTTATAGCTTTAGGATTCTGATTATTATTCTGAGGTCCCTGCTGATTCTTTATAGCCTGATTCAGCAGATCAGCATTTTCTCTATCAATCTCTTCATTAAGCTGGTTTATCTGCTGGTCTATATCATTCTGATTATTTACAGGATTATTCTGAATATTCTGATTGGCATCAGGATTTTCAATGTTAATCTGATTCTGCAGATTATTCAGCTCCTCATCAACAGCCTGATCATTTTCCGCCCTGGCAAATACTTTGTTGAGATTATTATTTAATATAGCATTTGCCTGTCTTTGCTTCTGAAGATTTATCTCATTTTCCTTCATATTCTGTTGATTTTGGAGATTTACCTCTTCAATTATTTGATTGACCTGTTTCTCATCATAATCTTTTTCTTTCATATCAATATAACCTTTCTATGAAGAAATCCGTGGAGCTGAAGGCCGGCTTTGTCTATTCTGTGGTTGACTCTGCTGCATGGTATTTGTTCTTGAAATAGGCTGAAGCATGTTCTGATAATTAAGTAGTCCATCGCATGTTCCCTCAAGAAGTGCCTGTCTTTGTTCTTCTGGTATCTCCTTCATAAAACGTTTGAATTCATCGCTCTTAAGAATTCTCTCTGTCTCTCTTACATAACTCTTCCTGTTATTATCATTTTCAAGAGTTCTGTCACCGTCAAGAAATCCTACATTATCATATCTGTTCCTTAAGGCTATTAGTGACGCATAATCCCGCTCTGTTCCTCTTTGGCTCAATATTCTATGCTTTGTTTCAGCAATGATACATCTCACAGGTTCTTTCTTATATCCAAACATTTCCGGACTTATATACTTGCTGCTGGATATTTTATTTTCTACACCACGTTTAATATTTATACTTCTGCAATACTCTTCAAAATCACTTCTTGGCATAGTTTCCTTTAGGAACATCATACATTGTCCCCATCTCTCATTACTAAGTGAACGGTTTCTTTCAGGCATCTTTTCCGATAAATACTGTTTAACAATGTCCACAGATTCTTTGATTTCTTCCGGAGATTTGCTTACTCCATCCGCGATATCCATTACTGCATCGATAACCTCTTCAAAATCCGAATCATTCTTAGACTTTTTTGTTGCTTCCATCTTGCCCGCTATAAATTTACAACGTTTCTGAACAAGCTTTTGTCTATCAGATATATCATATCTTTTTTCATTTTTTATTTCCTTAACCGTCCGTGCAAGTCCTGATACAAGCTTCTTTGTGTCACTAACTCTTATGATATTTATGTCATTTCCATTATCGACCAGACGATTGAATGCTTCATCATTCAGGATACGATTTGTCAGTGCTAAATACTCATTTGTATCATAGACCGGATTCTTTATCCCCTTGACTCTCTGTCTTGCACCCATTTCAGATATAGCTAGTATCTCTGCAAGTCTGCTCTTTCTTTCTCCCGCATTTAGATTTACGTTACTGAGCTGTTCCCAGCGCTGGTTTATATACATCTCGCCCTCATCCATGGGCTGCTGGTTCTGCTGCATCTGCATGTCCCACTGGCTCTGTTGCAGATTTTGCTGATTCTGCATATTCTGCTGGTTCTGTTGCATGTTCTGCTGATTCTGCATATTCTGCTGACTCTGCATGTTCTGCTGGCTCTGTTGCTCCTGTAATTGCTGCTTTGCCTGCTGTCTCTGTTGTTCTTGTAATTTCTGTTGCTCCTGCAGTCTCTGTTGCTCCTGTTGCTTCTGCTGTTCCTGCATCTGTCGGAGTAATTCACTATTCATCAGATTCTGGGTAGTGTCACCATCATATACTTTTGTTGTATTATCTGCTTTCGGTTCATCTTTACCTTTATTCCCCAGAATCCCCGCATTTTGCAGATTCTTCTGGGTTTCGTCCATATTCATCTGACTGTTTGCTATTTGAGCAATCTTAAGAGCCGGATCCTTACCAAAATATACCTTCTTCGGATAATAGGATTCATAATGTCCCATATCATACTTGCTACCATAAATCGTAGATGTTACTTCTCTGCCATTCATTTTCTTAGAAAGCTCACTCAGCTGAACACTAACAGGAAAATTAACTCCCTTACCCTCCAGCTGTCCCTGTGCAGGGCTTCCATAATTAGCTGCTGTAACATGATTAAATGGTACATTAACATCTATATTTCCATTTTGGTCTGGAACTACGAGATTTCGTTCTTCCTCCATTATATCAAGCTGCTGTTCATTTCTTTTATCATACTCTGGAACTTTCAGATCATGCAGCCACGTTATCTCAAAACCACCAGGTGGCACTATGGTTCCATCAGATAGTGTTCTCTCTGTAAAAGCATCTTCTATAACCTCATCTATTTTAATAATGCGTGTTCTGTCCTCAGCATTAGCCTGAACAGAGTCTTCACATCTGATGTACTCTCCATCTTGCGAAATCCCGGTTATCGTCATATAATGGCCATTTTTTGTAATAGCAACAGGTGAGTGATCCACCTGGATAGCCTGAATAACTGAATTCTTTAATAATATCTTGGATTGCTCTTTATAGAAATCATCTATAGCCTTAATATCATCAGGATTTGTCGGAATATTTCCGTCCACTAAAATATCACCCTCTGTTAAAGGGTCTACCATTATGGTCTTCATTGATGTATTCGGAAGAACCTGTGTCAGAAGATCTCCATTTTGAGATATTGTATTTACACCATCCACATTCATTCGGTGAATGGCACTGTTTCTGACACTCGCCGTATCTAACAGTTCCTTAGAGCTCATTGTATTCTTTGACTGATCCGGTCTCCAGCCACGTATACTTTCCTGAGAAAGATCTACACCACGGCTTTTTAGCAGTATAGAATAAGCCACTGACCAGCATCCATTACTGCTGGACTGAATACCAGGACTCTTAAGATCTGGAAAACCTATCATTCCATTTTCGTTCTTTGGTTCAGGACCAGAAGGTTGTCTTCCCTCTGATATATCCTCAAGAGCCTTATTCTTTAAATGATCTATCTCAGTAGCCGACTCGATTCTTGCCTGCATATACTGCTTTTCATTCTCTGACATCTTATCCTGGTTTGCTTCCCAGAAGGCTACAAGAGTAGCCAGATCTCCGGTATTCAGTATATCCTCGGTAAGTCCCTGCAGGACAGGCCTGAAGCCTACAATTCTTTCTTCTTCCTGGTTAGTTTCCTTATTTAAGACCTTCTGAGTTATATTTTCATATTCAATAAAAGGATGTGCCTTATCAGCTTTGAAATTATTCTTTGGCGGCATACTCCCACCTCCTTAAGTCATCAATACCATTCTACTTAATATATAGCAACAAAAGTGCAACATCAAATAAAGAGTGTCGCTTGCGGCACTCTCCTATTATCACTTCTTACTGAACTTCATTTTAATTCTATCATTTAAGGCAGCAAGACCTATACTTCCTATAGTAGCAACCAGGAAACTTATGACTGATTTGATAACTATTTCCGAAGTAAGCGGCTCTACATACCAGTTTGGTCCCGGCTTATTATAGGTGTGCAGTATATCTACAACAATTCCTGCAATAAAACAATGTACAAGCAAAATAACAAGCGTATGTCTTCCTATCCATGAAAATGCATTCTTTAAAGGAGAGCAAAGTGATATAAACCTTGCTATAGTAAACAGTATAAAACCACCCATTAGAACTTCTATAATCAGAAAGGCGGCTGAGATAAATCCTGCGCTTCCAAAATCACTCAGATACAGGCAATCAGATCCAAAATGTTTAAAGATTATAAAATGCAGAACCCACAGAATTATCATTATGACACCTGATAATACAAGATTCATTTTTTCAAGCTTTTCAGGAACCTGACATCTTCTTATAAGTACACCCATTATCATAATTCCGGCATACATAGGAGTTACGTGAAGACTCCATGACAGAGCAGGCGAATAAACAAAAAGTATTGAACCTGTTATCATGAAAATTATCATAGAAATAACAAGAGAGGTAATATCAGCCTCTTCTTTCTTCCCTCTTATGATTCTCATTACTATAATGAATTCTATAGTTGAAAAAGCAAGTGCCCAGATAAACCACACAGGCGACAGATTATTAAAAAGGTCTCCACCTACATAATCCGGAACCAGCCTACTCATAAGTTCAGGTCTAAGATACGTCATTAATGAATCATAAGCCCAATCCTTTACCCCATATCCATGAACCAGCATGAAGTATGGACCTCCGATAAGAAGTAATATCGCATCTATAAATATCGGCGGAAGCACAAGCTTCTTCATTCGTTTAGCTACATCCATGATAATGGAACCATTTCCCTCCCGATAGAAGTAGCCTGCTATTAACACAAACAGTGGAATAGACACATATATAGACTCTTTTATCAACATATCCATCATCCCATTTTGCTTTCTATAAATCAGATGGTATATCACAACACAAAGAATCATTATAGCTTTCATGATATCTATGATACTATTTCGTTCATTTCTATCTTTCATTTGTCTATCCTCACATTCTGAAGTATTGTCCTGACTTATATATGATTTATACTTTATTGTCGCGAACGAGCTAACATAG
>DOVG01000255.1 GCA_003520205.1 Lachnospiraceae bacterium | reverse complement strand
TTGAAAATGATACCTATGAACTTCAATCTGAAGGATATGTTGAAATAAAGTATAAGAAGCATTCTTCAGTGATAGATAAAATCTATCTGAATGTAAGTAAGGTAGATCAAATCAGAAGTGTAATTGGAATAAAAGAGAAAAACGAGGTAAAAACTGAAGAATTAAGATTTTTTGAAGGCTATATGGAAAATGATGGTTTTTCTAGGTGGTATAGCAGTCAGGAGATAGAAAGAATACGTGGTGGAAAGAAAATCAGATATTCTATTCCTGAATCAAAGATAATAATTGATCTTATTGACAGAATCATTGGAAATAAAGATGAACTGCTTGAAAGAGAGTTATCAATAATAACATTTGGAAATAGTAAGACCTTTGAAAAAAGTTACAGAAGGAAGGCATGTAGATTATTATCAGACTATCTTGAAGCTACAGATCAAATGAGTAATTTTAATATCGCAGTCAACTCAGATACAGAAAGAGATCATTTACTTCTTGAAAGATATGGAATCTATCAGAATCCGGCATATGTATATATCAAGGGAAATATAAAAATTAAATATTCAGACGATAGAATAATTGATGTGCTGAAGGATTCTTCAATAGCTATTTCTATATCATTGATGAATCAGATTAATGAGGTGGTTGTAACTGATAAAAATATAGTTACGGTAGA
Organism: Lachnospiraceae bacterium; assembly: GCA_003520205.1. GTDB lineage: Bacteria > Bacillota > Clostridia > Lachnospirales > Lachnospiraceae > Eubacterium_Q. The sequence goes on along the minus strand of DOVG01000255.1, from coordinate 2,436 downwards.
AAATTTAACATCTTTTCATAGGATAGAAGATGAAAATACTTCGTTTGTTTATACCGGTGGATACTCAGGAAGAACTGTGAAGAGATTTCTTCAATACATAAACAACAATAACCCAGACAGAAGCTTTTATCATTTTGGCGATCTGGATCCAGATGGGTTTTGCATACTGGATAATCTGATCGATACTACAGGAATAGATATAAAGCCGCTTCATATGGACATGGAGAATCTTATAAAATATAAGCCTTATGCAAAACCTCTTTCAGAAAGAGATGTAAAACTGGCCAGATCATTAATTAGAAAAGGACATAATATTGATATTTTGAAATACATGATAGAGGAGAATATAAAATTAGAGCAGGAGATCATTACATATAATTTAAATTAATCGATATTAAACTGTTATAGGTGAAATTGATAATACACAGATAATATACACAACCTCTCAGAATCCAACATTTTATGCGCATCCGTGAGCTATAGCAATGATCGCTCAAGGTGTATGTTAATACACCTTGGGTCCGAAGCGAAGCGGAGGATGCGTTCTGCGAAGCAGAACCAAGACTTGCGAAGCAAGGCTTGCATATCAGCGTAGCTGATATGGCGCAGCCAAACATCGAGCCGACAGGCGAGATGCTGAAATATGGTATTATACAGTTGCAACACAAATCTGAATAATAAGTCGTTTGTTGAGTTCTGCTTTCAAAATATGGCTATTAAAATACCATGGTTGACATATACAGATTATTATTGTATGTTTTGAATCAGAGATAAAAAAAGGAGGAAATATTTGTATGACCACACCTGAGTTTTGCGCATAGCATTGGCTATAGCGATTTAATATATTAAAATGATTTCGTAATAGCCGATGCTCCCTAAAAGATAATATATTTTAGGAGGCGCAAGAATGGGCTATTTGAGAGCGGAAGAGGTACTTCCGCATGAATTAATAAAAATGATTCAGCAATATACAGATGGAACGAACATTTACATTCCCCGCAGAGAAGAGGTAAAAGCTGGCTGGGGTGAGAAAAATCAGACCAGACAGATGCTTCGAGAGAGAAATGATTCTATATATAATGCTTATCTTTCAGGATGTAAGATCAAGGATATTTCCAAGAGGTTTTGTTTGTCGGAGAAAAGCATCTGGCGTATTGTTGGACAGGAAAAGAAAAAAGCAGTATAAAGCTATTATCCCCAAGGAAATATTATCTTGGGGATTTTTTTGTCTCAAGTTTAGATATAATAAAAGATGAGGTTGTGAAAACAGGATTAATAAGATAATGTTTTATGGTAGATGGTTTTTGCATGGCCCAAGGTGACGATGAGCCTGAAATGACCCGACTCTACATACATAGGTGAAAGGGAAAAAGATATGAGAATAGAAACAGAGAGACTTATCATAAGATCGATTGAACCGGGCGATGAGAAAATCTTTGCTGAGATGGCGAAGGATGGAAGTCTTAATGATGTAGGGTTCGATGAGCACTGTTCAGAGTGGATAGGTGACTGGATAAATGAGGCAACTCTCCTTTCTGAAAAGGATGATCCAAGATCAGACTATATTGCTGATGTAATATGTCTAAAAGAAGACGGAAGAGTCATTGGAAGTGTTGGAACTTCATATTATAAAGATATGGATAAAGTAGGAATTGTCTGGTTTGTTGGATCTGAATATAGACAAAGTGGTTATGCCTCAGAGGCTGCTAAGGCATATATTGCTTATTTCTTTGAGCATTATGCTGAAGATGAAATACTATCTAACATAAGTGATGCAAATGTTCCGTCATGGAAAATTGCAGAAAAGGCAGGATTTGTATTAGAAGATACTCGGATGTATAAAGATATTTATGAAAGTGAAGAGCAGCTTTACAGATTTTATGCGATTAAAAGATAGAGGTTATAGAGATGAATTACAGTACGAAAATATCCGAAAGGATGTGGAACCAGTCAGATAAGGGTGAATTGGAAGCTGCCAGGGAGCAGACATTTATAGATGATATAGTTCAGAAGTCGCATATTGAAAAAGAACTTCTTCAGTCACTGGATGGTATCGAGACTGCCTTTGATGGTGGAGCGGGAAGTGGCAGGTTTTCTATACTTCTTGCGAAGCATGGGGTTAAGGTTACTCATTTTGATATATCACAGCCGATGATTGATAAGGCGAGGGAGATAGCTGAACGAGAAGGTGTGATAGATAATATCACATTTGTAAAAGGCGAACTGGAAGATCTTTCAGCATATGCTGATAAGTCCTTTGATCTTGTGATGTCATTTGATGCACCGATTTCCTATACTTATCCCAATCAGGAAAAGGTAATCGGAGAGCTGGTAAGAATATGCAGGAAGCGAATTCTTATCAGTGTTTCCAGTCGTCTGGGTTCACTGCCATATCTTGCCAATCCACTTCAGAAGAATCAGTTTATTCTGGATAAG
>DOVG01000035.1:3672-5146 GCA_003520205.1 Lachnospiraceae bacterium | reverse complement strand
TGGTGGTTTCATCCATACCAACATTAAAAACCTGATTCTTTATAAGCTGCTGTGTAATAGTTGAAGCACCCTCGCTGAAGTCACGTGCAATCACATCCTTTACAAGTGCTCTGAAGATACCTCGAACATCTATACCATTATGCTTCCAGAATCTCTCATCCTCGATAGAAACAAAAGCATTTACCATCTGCTCTGGTATATCATCATAATATACATAGATACGGTCAGAATTTATAGTTGAAAGCTCATTTCTTTCATTTCCTTCCTGATCATATATTACTGTTTTAAATCCCTTTGGTTTTATACTGATTGTTGATACATCCGGCGAATCATCCAGAATACCCTTCATCATTCCAAAGCCTGCCCCGGCCATTATAAGAATCAGAAGAACAAAAACTGAAAGTATTATTTTAAAAATATCAACAAAAACACGTCTCTCAACTCTTTGTGCTTTTGATTTTAAATTATTCTGTCTTTTAATGACACTTTCTTTACTAAAGTTCAAAGTGCGCCTCCACTATTTGTTTTTTTACCACCCCACAGTATAACACTTGATATATATATTATCAAGTGTCGAAGAAACCGCAGGTGTTATCTTCTGGTCTGAAACAGTTTTCTGGCAACACCTATAAACTGTTCATTATTTTTAGTCTGATAGAATAGCTTAAGAAGATCTTCAGTAACATCTTCATTTTTCATACTATGGAATCTGGAATGAATGATATCCAGTATCTCCTGCTCGTCCTTAGATAGAAGCAGATCATCTTTTCTTGTTCCCGACTTCGATATATCTATTGCAGGAAATACTCTCTTCTCCTGAAGATTTCTGTCAAGAACAAGTTCCATGTTACCAGTTCCTTTGAATTCCTCAAATACTACATCATCCATCCTGCTTCCTGTATCTATAAGTGCCGTAGCAAGAATTGTTAGAGAACCACCTTCGCGCATATTCCTGGCTGCACCAAAGAATTTCTTCGGCATATGAAGAGCCGCCGGATCAAGACCTCCGGACAGCGTCCTTCCGCTTGGTGCCACTGTAAGGTTATAAGCCCTTGCAAGTCTTGTTATGGAGTCAACAAGAATTACTACATCCTGTCCACTCTCTACAAGTCTTTTGGCTCTTTCTATAACCATTTCAGATACTCTTTTGTGATGTTCCGGCAGTTCATCAAAGGTCGAATATATAACCTCAGCATTTTCACCTTCGATAGACTCTTTAATATCTGTAACTTCTTCAGGTCTTTCGTCAATCAGAAGAACAAGAAGATTCATCTCCGGATTTGCAACACTTATTCTTTTTGCTATCTGCTTTAACAGTGTAGTTTTACCGGCTTTAGGCGGAGAAACTATCATTCCTCGCTGACCTTTTCCTATAGGAGAAAATAGATCCACTATTCTGAGTGATACCGGAGCACCTGTATAATCAAGATGTATTCTTTCATTCGGGAAAACAGGTGTCATATCTTCGAATCTG
>DOVG01000035.1:0-3519 GCA_003520205.1 Lachnospiraceae bacterium | reverse complement strand
ACAGGTCCCTTTACTATGTCACCTGTGCGAAGACGGAATTTTCTAATCTGTGAAGGAGCCACATATATATCTTTTTCGCCGGGCATATAGTTATCGCTTCTAATAAATCCAAAGCCATCAGGCATAACCTCAAGTATACCCTGTGCAACTTCAGGCTCAGCAGACTTTTCATTTTCTTCTTCAGGAATCTCCTCAAAGGAAGCACTTTCTTCCTTCGACTCTAAAACTGTCTCTGCCTGTTTTTCCTCAGCTTCTTTAATTGTATAATCAGCTTCTGTTTTATCAGCTGAAACTGATTTTTTATCCTTATTATTATTTGAATTAGAAGTCTTAGGCTTTTTTCCTTTAACATTCTTATTCTTTGTCTTTTTTACCGGTTTGGAATCGTTCTTGACGGGATCTTTAGACTGAGGTTTAGCAGACCTCATTTTATCTATATTTTCCAGTAGTTCAACCAGTTCAGCCTTTCTGATATCCCCAACGCCCCTAATACCTTTTTCTTCTGCCAGACTTCTAAGTTCAGCAACTTTCATTTTTTTGTAATCCATATAAAACCTCACTTTAACTATATAATCTATAATATTTTTTCATCTGTTTGACATAAGAGTCAAATTGTTATATTCTTTATCATTATACTTTTGGAGAACTGCCATGGAAAATCTAATGCTTTATAAGCTTATAATTTTATATATGCTTGACAGAACAGACGAGTATACTATTACAAATGCTCAAATAACTAATTTCATACTCGACAGAAAATACACGACTATTTTTAATATACACGAATCTTTAAGCGAACTTATAGATAAAAATTTTATATCTGTAAGTACCATAAGAAATACCCAGCACTATCAGATAACAAATCAGGGAGAGGAAGCCCTCTCTTACTTTGAAAATAGAATTTCCAATACTATTAAACAGGAAATTCGTGAATATTTCAAGAAGGAAAAAATAAATCTTAAGAAAGAATCAGAAATCTTTTCTGATTATACTACTAATGATCATAACGAATATACCGTAGAATGTGCTATCAGAGAAAAAAGAGAAACACTTGTAGATATCAAAATCAACGTACCTACAAAAGAACTCGCCAGAACTATCTGCGATAATTGGAGAACAAAAAGCACAGATATATACAAGATGCTGGTTAATGAGCTATGGGATAAGAACTAAACTCATTAACCAGATAGTCAAATATAGTCACTTAACAGAGATAATAATTCTTCTCTGCCACTCTTATCTATAGCAGAATGAGGAATTATAACTGTATCCTTCGGAGCATTCAGAGTCTCTCTTATAAGCTTTAACTGCTTATCTCTCTGACTCCTTTTTATTTTGTCCAGCTTTGTAGCTGCTATCACCGGATTAAAACCATTTCTTACGATATAATCATACATCATTATATCGTCCTTTGAAGGAGCATGTCTTATATCTATTAAAAGAACTATCAGCTTCAGATTCTCTCTTGTACTGAGATATTTTTCAATCATTTTGCCCCATTTGGCTCTTTCAGTTTCTGATGCTCTGGCATAACCATAACCAGGCAGATCCACCAGATAGAATTCATTATTGATATGGTAAAAATTTATCGTAACAGTCTTTCCGGGATTCGAAGATGTCCTGGCAAGATTCTTACGATTAAGCAAAGAATTAATAAGCGATGATTTACCTACATTTGATCTTCCCGCAAATGCAATCTCATTTTCATCTATATCAGGAAATCTTGATGTAGGACCACATACATAAGCCAGCTCAGAGTTTTTAATCTTCATATCATACCTCAACCAGTAAAAGTCCAATTTGAAAATTTACCAGAGGCATAAGCCTCTGGTAAATTATTTGTCACCTATTCGTTCTATATAAGGCTCGGCGCCTTCTGCTACGGTTTCCTTTGTGATTACAACCTTCTTAATTGTATCATCTGAAGGAATCTCGTACATAACATCAGTCATTGCATTTTCAAGAATAGCTCTTAAGCCTCTGGCTCCGGTTGCACGCTGCATAGCTTCCTTCGCAACCTCACGAAGAGCATCATCCTCAAAACCAAGTTCCACATTATCAAACTCAAAGAGTTTCTGATACTGTTTAACTATGGATGACTTCGGTTCTGTAAGAATACTTACAAGAGCCTCTTCATCCAGCTGATCAAGTGTTACTACAACAGGTACACGACCTACAAACTCCGGAATAATACCGAATTTTACAAGATCCTGAGGCTGCACCTGACGCAGAAGCTCTGAGTCAACTATATTCTTCTCATGCTGTATATCTGCGTTAAATCCAATGGATTTTTTTCCTACTCGATTTTCAATAACCTTATCAAGTCCGTCAAATGCACCGCCACAGATAAACAGAATATTTGAAGTATCAATTTCAATAAATTCCTGCTGAGGATGCTTACGTCCACCCTGAGGCGGCACAGAAGCAACTGTTCCCTCAACTATTTTAAGAAGCGCCTGCTGTACGCCCTCACCGGATACATCTCTGGTAATGGATACATTTTCGGACTTCTTGGAAATCTTATCAATCTCGTCGATATATATAATACCCTTTTCAGCCTTTTCTATATCATAATCTGCTGCCTGAATAAGCTTAAGCAGGATATTTTCAACATCTTCACCTACATAGCCAGCCTCTGTAAGAGTAGTTGCATCAGCAATGGCAAATGGTACATTCAGCATCTTCGCCAATGTCTGAGCCATATAAGTCTTACCTGAGCCTGTAGGACCAATAAGAAGTATATTACTCTTCTGAAGCTCTACATCGAAGCTCTTACCTGCTATAACTCGCTTATAATGATTATAAACAGCAACTGAAAGCGCTTTCTTAGCTCCCTCCTGACCAATAACATAGTCATCAAGAAAAGCCTTTATCTCCTTTGGTTTAGGAAGATTAAGTTCGCCTTCAAAGCCTTCGAGATCTCCCAGTTCCTCATCGATTATATCTCTGCATATCTGAACGCAATCGTCACATATATAAACATCAGGTCCTGCTATAAGCTTTCTCACCTGATCCTGTGTCTTACCACAGAAGGAACAGGTAAGTATTTTATCATCTTTACGGCCTGCCATCACTATCTCCTTTATTTTCTGTTTTCAACAACCTTGTCTATAAGACCGTATTCCAGCGCCTGCTGAGCAGTCATCCAGTTATTACGCTCGCAATCCGCATAAACAGCATCATAATCCTTGCCACAGTTATCAGCCATAATAGATATGAGGTTTTCTTTGATTCTGAGCATATGCTTTACATCAATCTCCATATCTGTAGCCTGTCCCTGAGTTCCACCAAGTGGCTGATGTATCATTATCTCTGAATTAGGAAGAGCAAATCTCTTGCCCTTTGCACCACCTGAAAGAAGAAATGCGCCCATAGAAGCAGCCATACCAACACATATGGTTGATACATCACATTTGATGTAATTCATAGTGTCATATATAGCCATACCTGCTGTTACTGAACCACCAGGACTGTTTATATACAGATTTATGTCCTTATTTGAATCCTCTGATTCAAGAA
>DOVG01000092.1 GCA_003520205.1 Lachnospiraceae bacterium | reverse complement strand
TGATGGCATTTATTATAGTAGTCTTCCCTGTACCGGGACCACCTGTAATTACAGAAACGCCCGAACTAACGGCAAGCTTTACAGCACTTATCTGTGAATCATCCAGCTTCATCTCGGTTTCTTCCTCGACATGCTTTATGGCTTCCAGCACTTCAGATTCATCAGGTTCATAATCCAGCTTTAGACCCAGGAGACGTCTGGCGCTGTCGAGTTCCAGTCTGTAGTTCCATCTAGTATATATGTGAGGTTCTTCTTCTCCATCAGGCTGCTCCAGTATAACCCTTCGATCCATTACCATATCATCAAGGATTTTTAGTATTCTGTTTCTGAACTCTTCTTCCTCCATATCAGGAGCAAGCAGTTCATAAACCTTTGCAAAAAGCATATTTTCAGGAACATACATATGCCCCAGTCCCATCGACTGATTCAACACATAATATATCGCCGAGCTGATTCTGAATTCGCTATCTACAGATATACCGGACTGCATAGCTATACTGTCCACAGTCTTAAAGCCTATACCCGGAACATGGTCAGCTATCCTGTATGGATTCTTTCTGATGATATTATATATCTCATCACCGAACTCAGCATATATCTTCATAGCCAGTTTCACACTGATTCCATATCTGGACAGAAACATGATTATATTTCTGTAAGAGCGATTCTCACTATATCTTACAGCTATCTTCTCAGCCATATTAATAGATATGCCTCTTACCTCAGCCAGCCTCTCCGGTTCCTCATCGATAATTCTCAAAGTGTCATCGCCGAACTTCTTAACTATCCTCTTAGCAAGAGCTTCACCTATACCCTTGATGATACCTGAACCGAGGAACCTTGTGATTCCTTCTATATCACTTGGCATGCTCAGCTCCGCAGTTACTACCTTGAACTGAATATCATACTGTGGATGATGCACATATTCTCCATCTGCCTGGATGTACATACCCTCTGCTACACCCGGCACATTTCCCACAAATATCTCGTCACCCTCATTTGTTTCCACCACAAAAACAGCGTAACCGTTATCTTCATTCTGATATATGATTTTACTTATATATCCTTCCTGAACCATACATTCCTCGCATCTAAAAATTAACCAGAGGGGCAACCCCTCTGGTAATTTAATCCTGATCTGCTATATAATCTATATATTTTCCCGTTCCTACTGCAACAACTGACATAGGATCTTCTGCAGTCATTGTAGTAATGTCTGTTTTCTCTTCTATGAGCTGTTCCAGACCATGAAGAAGTGAACCGCCTCCTGTAAGAACTATACCTCTATCTGCTATATCAGCAGCAAGTTCAGGCGGGGTCTTCTCAAGAACCGAATGGACAGCCTCTACTATCTGACTTGTTACATCTCTCAGAGCCTCTTCAGTTTCATCTGAGGTTAATGTAACCGTCTTAGGAAGTCCCGTAACAAGATCACGGCCTCTTACATCCATCGATATATTCTCAGGACGTTTGTAGCTTGTTCCTATATTTATCTTGACTTCTTCGGCTGTTCTGTCACCTATCAGAAGATTATGACGCTTTCTTACATACTTGATAATAGCATCATCAAAATCATTTCCAGCCACTTTAATAGATGAAGTAACAACAGGTCCACCCATAGATATAACAGCTATATCAGTAGTTCCACCACCGATATCAACTATCATATTTCCTACCGGTCTTACTATATCTATACCTGCGCCAATAGCTGCTGCTATAGGCTCTTCAACTATATTAACGAATCTGGCTCCCGCATTATATGTAGCAGTCTCAACCGCTCTCTTCTCAACTTCAGTTGCTCCAGATGGAACACAGATAGAGATATGTGGTCTTCTTCCAAAGAAGTTTCTTCCTATTGCCTTCTTGATAAAATATTTAAGCATCTCCTCTGCTTTTGTATAATCGGATATTACACCATGCTGAAGCGGTCTTATAGCTATAAGATTGCCCGGTGTACGTCCCAGCATGAGCTTAGCTTCCTCACCTATCTCAACTATCTTCTCAGAGTCCTTATCATATGCAATTACTGTAGGTTCACTTAATACTATGCCTCGTCCTCTGATATATATAAGTATATTTGAGGTTCCAAGATCTATACCAACATCAAGATTAGCCATTATTATTCCTCACTATATATAAAATATTAGGTAACTACTTAAGTCACTCTGTTACTTCACAGGTTCGATTATCACTATCGATACTTTATCATAAGTCTTCCATCTGTGAAAGCTCTCTGTGATATCATATATATCTTCAAGAACATCGATATATCTCTGATATACACTGACTCTTTTCGATACCTCCATAGGAGTTATATCCTCCGAATATTCGTCCTGCATAGGAACGATGAAGCTGCTGTCCTTACCAATTATATCTTCACCCAAACGTTCTCGAAGAGAACTGTTGGCATAGATAATTCTTCCATCCATGGTTCTTACGAACATATAATTAGTCAAAGCCTCGGCAACATCTTTTATTATAAGCCATCCTTCATCAATCTGCTGCTGTTTCAGCTGAACTTCTATATGCTTAGATAATATTTCCGTCACCTGTTTTGCAAATGTTATCTCTGCTTTACTCCAGACACGCTCCTTTGTATTTTCAATAAAGATCAATCTTCCGCAGTATTCGTTCTTTGCTATAACAGGAAATACCATAATTGCTCTTGTATTTCCCTCAAAAACTTCAACACGCATCTGATTAGTCATTGATTTCTTGTCTATAATAAGCCCGCCTTCTCTGATCTGTTCAGCAAGCTCATTCGAATAATGATCATGTTCCCAGCCAAAAGTCTCAACAGCCTCATCAGATTTGCCACCTTTTGCCCAGTACTCATCCAGAATCATTTTTCCAGGATTATCCCGGTCAAAAACATAATAAACCATGTAGTCTATATCAAGAAGTTCGCCTACTCGTTCATACATATATGTGACTTTGGCATCTTCACCATTAATTATGATACCAAGGATTTCATTCACAATCTCCTTGCACTGTTTCTCAAATTCAAGTTCTGTTCTTATCCTTTTTTCCTTGGTTACTGTTACTGAACCTGCATAAAGCCTGGTAATTATGTCAGACAAACATGATGCAAGCATATTCTGCTTGTCAAATGATTTAAAAAGCTTTTGATTCTGTGTTTTGCTATGTGCGTATAGTATCCATGTAGCAGCAAATCGGCCATCTATAAAAATAGGTGCAGCTGACATGCGACTATCCGGATTACCATCATCAATTTCTGAATACATTGCTTCACCGGAAGCAATTATATAATTATTTACTTTCTGGAACAAGCTATAATACTTTGGATCTGTTACCGTTACGTAGAACTCACCAAGATATGTACTTGGACCAGTTGGTTCAATAAGGATATGACCATTTATATCAAGCACAACAGAGTAAAGTTCGCACGCCGAAGCAAAGCTCTCTATAAGCTTATCGATTCTGCATGACTTCAAAAATTCTGGTGTTATGCTGGTTAAGTCAATATCCATATTACCCCTTTCTTTTATATACGGTGACAGAAGAGAAAGGTCTCAACTGTCACCATTCTTATTATTAGCTATCTGAACTTGCAGCATCTACTCCTGATGAATTCAGATCTGAAAATGCACTATCTGTAAGTTTCTTCGTATCATTAACAGCTGTAGTTACCTCAGCAAGTGCTGACTGAAGCTGTGTCATAAATCCACCAATTGAATCGAACTCTCTCTTTACAAGGAAACGATTCTGGCGAATTTCATCTCTTGTATCTGATTTTAACTTATCACATTCAGAAATCGTATCTTCCTTAAGTCTAGCGCAGGCTGACTCTGTCTGTGCACTAAGGTTATTACACTTCTCCTCTGTTTCGCGTGAAAGAGCATTGCATCTCTCTTCTGTCTCACGACTAAGTGCATCTGTCTCTTCTTTAGTCTTTCTTCTAAGACTGTCACACTCAGCAAAGGTTGTTTCCTTCTGCTCCTGACAGCTGCTCTGTGTTTCTGACAGAAGTCTGTCACACTCAGCCTCTGTAGCATTCTTAAGCTGTTCACATCTGGCGGTTGTCTCGTCAAGCATTGCCTTACACTGTGCATTTGTTTCTGCTGTTTTAGCTTCACACTCTTCAGTAGTTCTCTGAGTAAGTGAGTCTGCATTTTCTCTCGCTGCAAGAAGTGTTCTGGATATTGATTCATATCTGGAAGCTGATTCACTTTCTCTGGCTTTATATATCTCCAGCTCTTCCTTCATTCTGGCGAGCTCTGCCTTCATCTCCTCATTAACTGTTGTTAAGTCGTCGATAGTGCTCTTTGACTCTGTCATATTCGCTTCACGCATCTGCTGAAGTCCCTTTACAGCTTCACTGAGCTTTGCAGCATCATCTCTCAGCTTTGCAATCTCATCCTCGTACTTCTTCTGCTGTTCAAGTACATATGTTTCAGTTGCTCCCTTATCATATCCGCCAAAGGATACTGTTTTGATTTCTAATGCCATAGTTTTACCCCTCTTAAAGTATTATGCTAGATGACCTTTTTCTTCAATCACCTTTATAACCTGATCTACATATTTCTCGCAGATCTCGTCACTTTCTGCCTCAACCATAACACGGATAACAGGCTCTGTTCCTGACTCTCTTACAAGGATACGACCTGTATCGCCCAGTTCCTCTGAAACCTTTGCTACAGCTGCCTGAACATCCGCGTCATTCTGTGCATCAGGCTTGCTCTTAACTCTTACATTCTTAAGAACCTGAGGATAGAATACGACTGGTGCTGCCAGCTCACTCATAGGCTTCTCCTTAGCGAGCATAACCTCCATCATCTTGATACTTGTAAGTATTCCATCACCTGTTGTAGCATACTTAGTGAAGATGATGTGTCCTGACTGTTCACCACCTATACGGTTTCCTGTCTGTACCATATTCTCATATACATACTTATCGCCGACTTTAGTCTTATCATACTCTATGCCGACCTTATCAAGTGCCTTATACAGACCGAAGTTACTCATTATAGTAGTAACAACTTTATTATTTACAAGCTTTCCGCGCTCCTTCATGTAGAGACCATAGATGTAAAGGATGTGATCACCTGTAACAACATTTCCCTTTTCATCTACACAGAGACATCTGTCAGCATC
>DOVG01000170.1 GCA_003520205.1 Lachnospiraceae bacterium | reverse complement strand
ATATTTATGGAGTGACAGGATGGCTTTCGGATGTACTTTCTTATTCAAGACTTCTTGCTCTTGGACTTGCAACCGGAGTTATCGGAAGCGTTATCAATATGATGGCCAGCATGAAAGGAAAGAGTGTTGGTGGAGTTATCATATTTATACTTGTGTTCATACTTGGACATACACTCAATATACTGATTAATTTGCTAGGTGCATATGTTCATACTAATCGTCTTCAGTATGTAGAGTTTTTTGGAAAATTCTTTGATGGCGGAGGAAAGCCATTCAAACCATTTAAAACAATTAATAGATATGTTGAAATTAAGGAGGATTAAATCATGTCAACAGGAGTTGTTATTGCATTAATAGGAGCAGCGCTTGCTACAATACTTGCAGGTATAGGTTCAGCGCTTGGTGTAGCTATGGGTGGACAGGCAGCAGCAGGAGTAGTCAGCGAAGATCCTGCACAGTTTGCGAAAGTTCTTATTCTTCAGCTGCTTCCAGGTACGCAGGGTATTTATGGACTTCTTGTTACATTTATATTACTTTCACAGATTGGACTTCTTGGTGGAAATATAGCAGATCTTTCAGTTAAGCAGGGATGGGCATTTTTGGTTGCATGCCTTCCTATAGCTATCGTTGGTCTTATTTCAGCTATATATCAGGGAAAGACATCTGTTGCTTCAATTGGTGTAGTTGCAAAAAAACCGGATCAGTTCGGTAAAGCTATGCTTTTCCCTGCTATGGTTGAGACATACGCAATTCTTGCTCTTCTTATATCAATCCTTGCTGTATCAAATATTACAGTATAAATATACTTGTGACACTTATGTTGTTATTATAAATACATTTATAAAAGAATAATAAGGAGATTTACATGGCGGGAATTGATAATATCACTAAGGTGATAGCCCGGGATGCCGAGAAAGAAGCTGAGTCTATTATATCTTCTGCAAAGGATAATTCAGATGTAATAAGAAAGCAGGCTGAGTCAGAGGCTGATAAGCTCAAGGCTGATGCTAATGAGAAGCTAGAGAAGAAGCTTATGGCTGAAAGAAAGAAGATACATTCTCAATCAGAACAGATAGAGAAGCTTATAATGCTTAAAACAAAGCAGCAGATCATTGAGGATACTCTTGATAAAGCTAAAAATAAGATACTCGGATACGAAGATAAAAAGTATTTTGAGGTATTACTTAAGATTCTTGAGACATCTGTTCAGGCAGATAAAGGTACTTTGCTTTTAAATTCAAAGGATTTAAAACGTATCCCGGATGGTTTTGATAAAGACATAAATGCAGTAGCTTCAAAAAAGGGGGGCACTCTTGAGGTAGGCAGTGAAGCTGTGAAGATTAATGGTGGCTTTATTCTCAAATATGGCAATATAGAGATTAATTCTTCTTTGGATGCCCTGTTTGAAGAAAATGAAGAAAAGCTGGTAGATATTGTAAATACTACTATATTTGGATAGAAAAGGTTCTTTTTATAAGAGAAGAATCTTACAGGAGATAATACATGAAAGACGCAGATTATATCTATGCTGTCGCCAGTATTCGAGTAAAAGAAAAAAATCTTCTGACTGATGCAGATATTCAGACTATGATAGGAATGAAGAGTGAAAAAGAGGTTCTTGCCTTTCTAAAGGAAAGAGGCTGGGGAGATAGTACTTCTGAAAGTAGTATGGAAGAACTTCTTGCTGAAGCTGAAAAGGCAGAAATGAAACAACTCTTTAGTCTTGGACTGAATAAGGAGATGATAGATACTTTATTTATTGAAGAATTGTATCATAATCTTAAGGCTGCTATTAAAGAGGTTTGTACAGGAGTTACAGATAGTCAGGCGTTCTATGATCATGAGGTGTATAACAAAGATCAGATGCTTTCTATCATAAATAATAAAGAATATGATAAGCTTCCTGAAGATATGCAGAAGCTTGCAAAAGATGCTTTTGACTTTATGTTAACTACAAGAGATGGTCAGAGGCTCGATATTATGATTGACAGAGCATGCCTTGATGCAATGGAAAAAACTGCTGCAAAGACAAAAGATAGATTTCTTTCTGAATATGCAGAAATGAAGGTAGTTATAGCTGATATAAAAATTGCAGTTAGAGCTGCTGATACTAAAAGAAGCATAAATGTAATTGAAGAAGCACTTGCACCTAATAGAAAGTTTGATGTAAAAGAGCTTGCTAAAGCAGCTGCATCTGGCAGAGAAGGTGTTTATGAATATTTAGAAAGAAATGGTTATAAGGATGCGGTAGACGCTCTTAAACAATCATTTTCTACATTTGAGAAATGGTGTGATGATTCTATAATGAGTACACTCATGTCTCAAAAAACAAATATTCAGTCAAGTGGTCCTATAGTTGCATATTATCTGGCAAAACAAAACGAGATAAGAACTGCCCGTATCATTATGACAGCAAAAGCAAATGGCTTTAGTAATGATGCTATCTCAGAAAGGGTAAGGAAGATGTATGGATGATAATAAGATTGCAGTAATAGGCGATTATGATAGTATCTATGGATTTGCTTCCCTTGGACTAAGTACTTTTCCTGTAGAAGAGGAAGAGGAAGCAATCAGAATTTTAAAAAATCTGGCTAATAGTGGATACGGGATTATATATATAACAGAAGAGCTGGCTAAGATTACTTCCAGGCAGATAGATAAATACAGAGAAGTAATGACACCGGCTATAATACAGATACCCGGTGTAAAGGGAAATACTGGAGACGGTATCAAAGCAGTCCGACGTTCAGTTGAGCAGGCTGTAGGAAGTGATATCCTCTTCGGAGAGTAAAGAAAGGAGACGCTCCATGGGAGTAGTTGGTAAGATAAAGAAAGTTGCCGGACCGCTTGTTATAGCAACAGGTATGCGTGACGCTGATATGTTCGATGTAGTTCGTGTCAGTAATGAGCGACTTATTGGAGAAATTATAGAGATGCATGGTGATGAAGCATCTATACAGGTATATGAGGAAACTGCAGGTCTTGGACCTGGTGAACCTGTTGAATCAACTGAAGTTCCTCTTTCAGTTGAACTGGGACCTGGACTTATGGGCTCTATCTATGATGGAATTCAAAGACCACTTACAAAAATCATGGAGGTTACCGGTGGAAATCTTCTTGAAAGAGGCGTTGAAGTACCATCTCTTGACAGAGAAAAGAAATGGGATTTTGTTGCTACTGTAAAAGTAGGTGACAAGGTAGTAGCCGGAGATATAATCGGTACTGTTCAGGAGACTGAAGTAGTAACCCAGAGGATAATGGTTCCATATGGAATAGAAGGTACTATAAAGAGTATAAACAGCGGCTCATTTACTGTAGTTGATACAGTTGCCGTTGTAGAAACTGCTGATGGTGATAAAGAGCTTACAATGATGCAGAAATGGCCGGTTCGTAAAGGACGTCCTTATAAGAAAAAGCTCCCACCTCGTCAGCCGCTTATAACAGGTCAGCGTGTAGTTGATACATTTTTCCCTATAGCAAAGGGTGGTGTTGCAGCAGTTCCCGGTCCTTTTGGTTCAGGAAAAACAGTTATACAGCATCAGCTTGCTAAGTGGGCAGATGCAGAAATAGTTGTATATATCGGATGTGGAGAGCGTGGAAATGAGATGACAGACGTTCTTAATGAGTTTCCGGAACTTAAGGATCCTCGTACAGGCGAGTCACTTATGAAGAGAACTATTCTTATAGCAAATACATCGGATATGCCGGTTGCTGCCCGTGAGGCCTCCATATATACAGGAATTACTCTTGCTGAGTATTTCAGAGATATGGG
>DOVG01000198.1:1244-5309 GCA_003520205.1 Lachnospiraceae bacterium | reverse complement strand
CACTGTATCAGCTGCATCTAAGAAAAAAATCAAATACTATGATGGCGAAGTGAGCTATAGTGGTAATTCGCTTGGCACAGGTGAACTCTTCAGCTGCAAGGATGATAAATATCTATATGTAGTTGGTTCAAGTATTGGATTTGTTGCCTATAATCTTGAGACAAATGAGGTGGACAAGAAATTTAATGGACTTCCGGCAGGACAGTTCATACAGCAGGATGATAAATATGTCTATTACATAACACGTCTCAAGGAGAATAGTAAGCGTACACAGAGTATCATAAGAGTTTCCAAATCCACAGGAAAGAAGAAGGTTCTTCTTAAGAAGTCCAAATCAAAGAGTAAATTTGGCGGTTTCGGTGGTCTTACTCTTATGAATGGTAAACTCTTTTATCAATACTATCATGATGCTAAGACAGTAAGTCAGAATTATACATATGTTACAAAGTATTCCGTAGATACATATAGTATGAAGATTAATGGAAAGAGTAATAAGAAAGAGAAGAAAGTCAAGCTGAAGGCTTACAAGGACAGCTATCCATTAAAGTCTGAATATGCTGAACTTTCAGGGAGCGGTCATCTGACAGGTAAGAAGGGGATAGTTTATTCTGAAAAGTATAAAAGAATGTACTATCCTGATTCAAAGTTGAAGATAACTATCAAGAAACTGGCTGATCCTAAGAAGGAAGAAACAACTACAGAAACAACGACAGAGGATAAGAAGCCGGAGGAAACAACTTCAAAGACTACTACAGAAGATACTAAGACAGATGAAGTAAAGTCAGCTTCATCAAGTCTGGATATGATAACAGGTGCTGCATATGCAGTGGGTGCTAAGCATTCAGTAAAGGTTAAGGCATACAGCATCAGATACATGGTAGTTGATGATTATGTAGTTTGTTTTGCTGAGCATTGGAAGAAAACAGGAAAGAAAACCTTTGATGTATATATAATGCAGTGCGATGCCAGCAAGATGAAGAAGATTTGTTCGGGTGATATCAAGTAATGACTACAGATGAAAAATATATGCGTCAGGCTATACATTTAGCCAAGAAAGCTTCTGCTCAGGGGGATGTCCCTATAGGATGCGTAATTGTATATGATGGCAAGGTTATTGGAAGAGGATACAATCGCAGGAATAAAGATAAATCAGTTCTTGCCCATGCTGAGGTGTTGGCTATAAAGAAGGCCGCCAAATATATAGGCGACTGGAGACTTGAGAATTGCAGGATGTATGTAACACTTGAACCATGTCAGATGTGTGCGGGAGCAATAGTGCAGGCAAGGATTCCTGAGATAGTTATAGGATGTATGAATCCAAAAGCGGGTTCTGCCGGCTCTATCATTAACATTCTTAATATAAAAAAGTTTAATCATCAGGTTGACATTACCAAAGGTGTTTTGGAAGAAGAATGCTCATCTCTTCTGGTGTCTTTTTTCAAAGAATTACGTGAAAAGAACAAGATTAGTAAGACATTGGTATAATCATGGATAGTAAGGTATGAGATATGACAGATATCGATAGAGAGAAGTTACTGAGTAATCCTAAAGAAACTATAAGAGTTATTCAGGAAAATAACTTTACATTTAGAAAAAACTATGGACAGAATTTTCTGATAGATTCACATGTGATAGATAAAATAATTCTGGCAGCGGAGATAGATAAAGACACCGATGTTCTGGAGATAGGTCCCGGCATTGGAACTCTTACCCAGTATCTTGCTGCAGCTGCAAAGTCTGTCACTGCTGTAGAGATAGACGATAAGCTGATTCCTATCCTGGAGAAGACCATGTCAGGCTATGATAATGTTACTGTTATTCATGGAGACATTCTTAAGCAGGATATAAAAGCACTTTTCGGAGACAGACATTTTAAGATAGTTGCGAATCTTCCGTACTATATTACTACTCCGATTATCATGAGTCTTCTGGAAGAGGGGATTCCTGCTGATTCCATAACGGTAATGATTCAGAAAGAAGTTGCGGATCGTATGCAGGCTTCGCCTGGAACGAAGGATTACGGTGCGCTCTCGCTGGCGGTTCAGTACTATGCCGAGCCGTATCTGGCGGCAAATGTACCGCCAAACTGTTTTATGCCCAGACCCAATGTAGGCTCAGCTGTTATACGTCTGACCAGAAGAGAGCATCCTCCTGTAGAGGTTAAGGATGATAGATTCATGTTTAAGCTTATCAGGGCGGCTTTTAACCAGAGGAGAAAAACTCTGGTAAATGCAATAAAGAATTTTGATGGGATGAATTATTCCAGAGAAGAGATAGAAGGAGCTATGACGAGAGCTGGTCTGGACCTTATGGTACGAGGTGAAGCGCTTTCACTTAATCAGTTTGCGATGCTTGCTAATGAGTTCTGAACTGTTTGTGCAACATTGACAAATGTTTTAGTGAAAATTTTACAGTAAAATAATACTTATGATTGAGATTTTGTGAAATAAGTGTTAAAATAATTCTTGAGCAATAAAATAACGGGCAAAATATGGGAAATCATATGACGCAAAGCTATAGGGCCTTGAATCGACGGATTTGGCAGCCAGCTGCTTAGTGATATATAAATAGGGGAAATATCATTAAATTTGAAATTAGGCGTCATATGTTATGTATGGCGCTTTTTGATTATCAAAATGTACCAGTGTTAAGGGGCTGTGAAGGATATAAATTATAATGTTTGGGTGGTGTTTTTATGTTGATGGAGAGTAACAGATCAATTAAAAAACTCGGACATGGCCTGCTTATTATAATTTTACTTGTTTTTGCCATTACTCTTCCGGTTCATGCCGAAAGTATTCCGACATATACTGAAGAGCAGAAGTCTGATGCAACGAATTATGTAAAAAAACAGCTTATCGATAGAAATACTAGTTTTTCTCTAATACTTGATCTTGGAGATAAAGAGATTAATCTATCTGACAATGAAGTGACTCAGTTAAAGAGTGTGGGTACGGACGACAATAGATTTAATAGTATGGTGTCTCGTATGGTAGATAGTCATTTGGATGAAGTGAATTTCGGATGGACGCTGCTTAGTGCTGCAACAGAGCATACAGGTATCTGCCGGGAGGGCGATTACCTGAAGAATAGTATAAATGGAGAGTATGGTTATACTTATTCTAAAAGTATGACTATAACTTCCGATTGTAAGAAAATCACTGTTGATTCAGTTGTTTTTAATTTTTATTTTGACTACTATACAACAAGTGCTGAAGAAAAGATATTTGAGACTCGGGCGGCAGAAGTTAATTCGAATCTAGGAGTTTCAAAGCCGTCGAATCTGTCAGATTATGAAAAAGTATGTAATATATATAATTACATAACTAAAAATGTTGCTTATGATACAGCAAATGTAAATAATGATTCCTATAAGATTAAGCAGAGTGCATACGCTGCTCTTGTGAATAAAACGGCAGTTTGTCAGGGTTATGCGTCTCTTTTCTATTACATGGCTCTGGATGCAGGACTTGATTGCCGTATAGTTAAGGGATTCTCAAAGAATTCTAAAGGAATAAATGAGTTTCATGCCTGGAATCTGGTTAAGATAGAGAATAATTATTATTACGTAGATGCAACATGGGATTCAGGAAGAGAAGAATATAAGTATTTCCTTGAAGGTAAGAAATCGAATAATTACAGTGATCACATCTTAAGTGGTCTGGATGTTATGTCAGAAGGTAATGATTATGAGAATCCTGAGAATATCTATACCATACCGGATGATTCATACTATAGTGGAAAGACAAAGACTGAATTAAAGAATGCTACAGTTACCATCAATAATGCTACATATGATAATGGTATATGTAATGCAGATGTAACTGTGGTAATGAATGGAAAAACACTTGTACGTGGAATAGACTATAGAGTTGATTTTATTGAATATACACATGAGGCTGGAAAAACTGAAGGTATATGTAAGGTCAATATCACCGGAATAGGTATGTATCAGTCTACGATGGGTAATATCGAATGTAAGATGGTTGATAAGTCTGCTTCAGCTTCTCAGACCGGCAAGAATGATGAGAATAAGACTGATACGACGACTAAGACAACTACTAA
>DOVG01000198.1:483-1175 GCA_003520205.1 Lachnospiraceae bacterium | reverse complement strand
TGATGAGTCTACTACCAAATCCAGTACAGATACAGCTTCGAAAAATGAAGAGAATAAGGCTTCACAAAATGAAACTACTAAAACAGTAGCGAAGGTAAATGATAGTAATATCGTTTATGCAACCTTTGATCAGGAAATCAAGAAAGGGTACACCCTTTCAATTGGCCAGTACAAATACAAAGTTACAAAGGCTGGAAAGAAGGGAACACTAAGATTTGTAGGTTCAAAGACTAAGTCCAAAATGGTCACTGTACCTGATGCTGTAAATATTGATGGAGTAGAATACAAGGTTACAGAGATATATTCAAAGGCATTTAAGGGTAACACTAAAATGACTACACTTGTTGTAGGAAAGAATGTTAAGAAAATCGGTTCGAAAGCATTTTATGGATGCAAGAAGCTCAGTAAGATTACCATTAGAAGCAAAAGTCTTAAGTCTGTTGGAAGCAAGGCGTTTAAGAATATCAAGAATAAGGCTAAGATAATTGTTCCAAAGGGTAAGCTTACAAAATACAAGAAGCTTCTTAGGAAAAAAGGAGTTAGCAATAAAGCTAAGTTTACTACAAATTGACTATTTCGCACTATTCATTTAGGGTTGTCATTCAGGGTCTGCCGGAGAAGAATCCGGCAGATCAGGGATGGCTTTTTTGAGTTAACTGTGAATAGTAACGATAAGTTTTAATAATTGATTT
>DOVG01000198.1:0-430 GCA_003520205.1 Lachnospiraceae bacterium | reverse complement strand
ATAATTGATTTATCTTCGCTCTTGACTGTATTTATAATATTATGTATACTTGTATAGTTATAAAATTTCCGTGCAGCCGGGGAGTTAGCGGTGCCCTGTACCTGCAATCCGCTATAGCAGGGGTGATGGCTGGCCTCGAACTGGTTATGCGAGGTCTGCCCTTGGTAAGTAATGTTGAAGATTCAGGTCTTGCGCGACAGGACCCTGTGAACCGTGTCAGGTTGGGAACAAAGCAGCACTAAGCAGGTCATCCTGTGCGCCGCGAGGCAGCCTGGAGCGAGTTAACTGCCAAGGTAACGTTCGTATAAACTTTGCAAAGTCAGCCGCACGGTTTAACATTTTAATTATCTCTGACATTAATTAAATACAGAAAAACAGTAGCATTATTTTATCGAAAGTGTTATTATGTAGGGGATTGGATTTTTATTAC
>DOVG01000282.1 GCA_003520205.1 Lachnospiraceae bacterium | reverse complement strand
GAAAATTTGCAGATGATAAGTCGACTAAGGATGATTTTAGAAAGCCGGGACATATGTTTCCGCTTCAGGCAAGACCGGGTGGTGTTATTGAAAGACCAGGTCATACAGAGGCGACGGTTGATCTTTGTAGACTGGCAGGACTTAAACCGGTTGGTTTATGCTGTGAGATTATGAATGATGATGGAACTATGGCAAGATTTGATGATTTGATGGATTTTGCTAAGGAGCACGATTTAAAGATATCAACTATTCAGAAGCTGATCAGATACAGAAAAGAACATGAAGTGTTTGTTGAGGAGGTTACAAAAGCAAAGCTTCCTACAAGATATGGAGAATTCATTATTCATGGTTTTATTAATAAACTGAATGGCGAACATCATGTAGCTCTTACTATGGGAGATATAAATGGAGATGATGCTATTCTTGTAAGAGTACATTCGGAATGTCTGACAGGAGACGCGTTTGGTTCAGCAAAATGTGATTGTGGACAACAGCTGGATGCTGCACTTAAAAAGATAGCTGAAGAGAAAAAGGGTGTCCTTCTATATATGAGGCAGGAAGGCAGAGGAATAGGACTGATAAATAAGATAAAAGCTTATGCGCTTCAGGATAATGGGCGTGACACAGTTGAAGCAAATGTTGAACTCGGATTTCCTGCTGATGCCAGAGATTATACTATAGGAACACAGATTCTTGTTGAATTGGGTGTTAGACGTATGCGCCTTATGACTAATAATCCTGATAAGATATATGGACTTCAGGGATATAATCTTGATATAATTGAAAGAGTCCCGATAGAGATTGAACCTTCTACATATGATCTGTTCTATCTGAAGACTAAAAAGGAAAAAATGGGTCATATGTTAAATGATGTTTAAAAAGAATTAGATTATTATAAAGGAGACAAAGAAAATGAAGATTGAAGGAAATGTTGTTGCTGCAAAAAATACGAAAATATGTATAATAGCATCAAGGTTTAATGAATTTATAGTATCAAAGCTTGTGGATGGTGCGGTTGATGGACTTGTAAGACATGATGTTGATAATGAAAATATAGATATCATATGGGTTCCCGGTGCATTTGAGATTCCTGTAATTGCAAAAAAGGCAGCAAAGAATGATAAATATGATGCTGTTATATGTCTTGGTACAGTTATCAGAGGTGAAACAAGCCATTATGATTATGTATGCGCAGAAGTGAGCAAGGGAATTGCCCAGGTAAGTCTTGAAACTGAAAAACCTGTAATGTTTGGTATACTTACAACTGATACAATTGAACAGGCCGTTGTAAGAGCCGGAACAAAGGCTGGAAACAAAGGATATGATTGTGCACTTGGTGCTATAGAAATGATTAATCTGATGAAAAATCTTTAATTAATCAAAGGAATGTTTTTATGAATTATTATACAAATGAAAATGATCTGAATAAGTTTAACGGTTATATGCCGAATCACGATAATAAGAATAAATCGAGTATTTCTGTACTTGAGATGTTTGTTACATCTATCATTCGGATTAAAAAGCTGGCAAAGTTAAGCATTGAGAATTCATCAAGGTTTGTTTGGTATGTGATATTTATGGCTTTGCTTTACAGTATTATGTCATTTGCCGTTCCGACCGCTTCACGTATATATTCATTTGGTGGCTTCACGAAGCTCTTTACAGACGGAATTCCAAAGATAAGTGTGAATGATGGTGTACTTACAGCTGATAAGAAATTTGAAATGAGCCTCAGTAATGCTGATATAATTCTTGATACAGGTAAGAACAGTTTTACCAGAGATGATTTTGATACTTCGGGAGTATATATTGCCATAGGAAGCAGAAATATAAAGATGATCTCTTATGTTGAGACGGAAGATTCAAGCAGTTATAATGAGATATATTCGTATCCGATAGGAATGGTTTTACCTAATGGAACTGATAACGATGTTCTGAGGAGTATTGCTCCTGTATTTTATATCATGCTTTTCGTAATATTTGTAATAGAAGCGGTGGTAGCTGCAGTCAAATATCTGTTTTTTGCATTATTATATGCATTTTTTACGAGATCAACTACAGCTATAAGTAAGCTTAATATGACGATGAAGGATTCATTTCATTTATGCTTTTATGCGCAGACAATCAGTATTATTCTGGTTACATTGAATGAGGTTTCCGGTCATTTTATTCCATCACTTATTATGTCTATTGCAGGTATATTTATAACAATAGCAGTTATTATGAGTGCGATTAAACCTCATCTTCCGGATATAGATGAATTCCTTGATAATTTTGGTGGAGACCTATAGCTGTTTAGCGTATGTAATAAAGTCTTCTATTTCAGATGGATTCATCTTACTAAGTGAAGAATTCTGAAAGAAGGCTTCTTCCGTTACATCTTTACCAAAATAATCTGGAGCTATAAAGCTTCTTGCTGAATCGATATCTTTAAATTCGACTTCAGCGTATATAAGACCTTCAAATGCCTTATGAAATATATCCAGCTCAATGGTATATATGTCATAAGGTATTTTATATCTGGTTTTAGTAATGAGATTGCCTTTTACCATAGTTGATAATTCTTCGTATTCCTGTGATGTCAGATCTTTTTCTATCTCATGCCTCATGATTAGACCATCGGATTTAATGGTCAGAATATGATTAGAATCATTTTTTCTGATTCTCACAACAGGAGAAGTGCTGAGATAACCCTGTTCAATCTCATGACTTTCATAATCCGT
>DOVG01000158.1 GCA_003520205.1 Lachnospiraceae bacterium | reverse complement strand
ACACCTGCAGGTCCAACATTCTTCTGAACTCCGAAGAAGATAAGTCCATAATCTTCTACATTTACAGGCTGTGAAAGTATGTCAGATGACATATCTGCTACAAGAATCTTGCCCTTTGTATTTGGAAGAGTCTTATAGGTTGTTCCATATATAGTATTGTTATGACATATGTAAACATAGTCAGCATCTTCAGATACAGGAAGGTCTGAACAATCAGGAATGTATGAATATGTCTTGTCCTCTGAAGAAGCGAGCACATTTGCCTTTCCGTACTTCTTAGCTTCCTGATAAGCCTTCTTAGCCCACTGTCCAGTGATGATGAAGTCAGCCACACCATTCTTCATAAGATTCATAGGTATAGCTGCAAACTGCTGAGAAGCTCCACCCTGAAGGAAGAGTACCTTATAGTTATCAGGAATATTCATCAGGTCTCTAAGATCCTGCTCTGCTTCCTTGATGATATCATCGTAAACCTTTGAACGGTGACTCATCTCCATAACTGACTGACCACTTCCCTTGTAATCAAGCATTTCCTCTGCTGCCTGCTTCAGAACGACTTCTGGTAAAATAGAAGGTCCTGCTGAAAAGTTGTAAACACGTGCCATAACATTTTTCCTCCATATATTAATATAATTTATCTACTAATTCAGTAAATTAATATACAAAAATTTTGTATATTTTGCAATTAGTAATATTGCTTATTTTAAAAGATTTATTTAATCATATTTTGTAAATATTCAGCTTAGACGATTATTTAAGGGCATCTTCACTATCAAAACATGTCTCTATAGATGCACCCGGAGCAACCATAGGCCATACCTTATCATCTTCAGCTATCTGACAGTCAATCAGATAAGCACCCTCGCCCTTTACGGCTTCTTTAAATGCTCTTTCGAACTCTTCAACTGTTTTTACTGTGTAGCCTTTAGCTCCCAGAGCATCGGCCAGCTTCGCAAAATCAACTTTATCATTTAATACTGTATTTGAGTATCTCTTGCCATAGAACAAAGTCTGCCACTGACGTACCATACCCAGCACATGGTTGTTTATAACTATTTCAATTACATGAATATCTTCTCTGGCAGCTGTAGCCATTTCGTTCATATTCATTCTGAAGCAGCCATCTCCAGCTATGTTAACTACTATCTTATCCGGGCATCCTACCTTTGCTCCTATAGCAGCACCAAGTCCGTAACCCATAGTTCCAAGACCACCTGATGTGAGAAGCTGTCTAGGTTTCTTATACTTATAATACTGAGCAGCCCACATCTGATGCTGACCTACATCTGTTGTGATAATTGCATCACCCTTTGTAAGCTCATATACTTTGTTGATTATCGCAGGACCTGTAAGATGCTTCATATCATAGTCCATAGGATTTTCTTCCATGAGCTTCTTTATCTCTTCATTCCACTTTGGCTTCTTAGATGCTTTAACTCCTGCATTCAGTCTCCTCAGTATCTCATTTGCATCACCTATAATCTTAGCATCAACATCTATATTTTTATTTATTTCAGCTGCATCTATATCTATGTGAAGAATCTTAGCATTCTTAGCAAATGTAGATGCATCACCGATAACTCTGTCTGAGAATCTGGCTCCGACTACTATCAGAAGATCCGCCTTGTTAACTCCAAGGTTCGATGCTTTAGTTCCATGCATACCGATCATACCTGTATAGTTACTCTTGGTACCATCATATGCACCCTTACCCATAAGGGTATCACATACCGGTGCATCTATCTTCTTAACAAGCTTTGCAAGTTCTGAACTCGCTCCGGAAATCGTTACGCCTCCACCTACAAGGAAATAAGGCTTCTTGGAATTATTGATCATATCAATAGCCTTTTCAATATCCTGATCCTTGATAGTATCAGTAACCCTCTTTATAGAAGCCGGTTTCTTTGGTGTGAAATCAGCCTTACTTGCAGTAACGTCCTTTGTTATATCTACAAGAACAGGTCCCGGACGACCAGACTTTGCTATAGTAAATGCACGTCTTATGGTATTTGCCAGTTCATGTACATTCTTAACTATAAAGCTATGCTTTGTAACCGGCATAACCACTCCAGCTATATCTACTTCCTGGAAGCTGTCCTTTCCGAGCATTGCAACTCCAACATTTGCAGTTATCGCTACAAGCGGTATAGAATCCATATATGCTGTAGCTATACCTGTTACCAGATTAGTTGCTCCAGGGCCTGATGTTGCAAGGCAAACACCAACTTTTCCTGTAGCTCTGGCATATCCATCAGCAGCATGACTTGCGCCCTGCTCATGTGATGTAAGGATATGTGTTATCTCATCACTGTGCTTATATAACTCATCATATATATTCAGAATAGTTCCTCCAGGGTAACCAAATACTGTATCTACTCCCTGTTCCTTTAAACATTCTATTACAATCTGTGAACCAGTTAATTGCATATGTTTCTCCTTTCTCTATACTTCCTCATATCAGAAGCTGCCAGTCAGACTGACATATAAAGATTTATTTTGTAGGTATTTCAAGAATAGCGCCACGATTTCCACTCGTTACCATAGATGCATAACGGGCAAGGTATCCCGTTGTAACCTTAGGCTCACGCGGAGTCCATGCAGCTTTACGCTTTGCAAGCTCCTCATCACTGACTTTAAGTGTGATGGAATAATTATTTATATCTATTTCAATCATATCGCCTTCTTCAACAAGTGCGATAGGTCCGCCTACTGCAGCTTCCGGAGATACATGTCCGATAGAAGCTCCACGACTTGCACCTGAGAAACGACCATCCGTAATAAGCGCAACTGTGCTTCCAAGTCCCATACCTGCTATAGCAGATGTAGGATTAAGCATTTCTCTCATACCAGGGCCACCCTTAGGACCTTCATAACGAATAACTACTACATCGCCTTCTACTATCTTGCCACCAAGGATTGCTGCTATCGCATCTTCCTCAGAATCAAATACCCTTGCAGGTCCCTCATGCTTAAGCATCTCAGGCACTACTGCAGAACGCTTAACTACAGAGCCATCAGGTGCAAGATTACCCTTCAGTACTGCAAGCCCACCTGTCTTTGAATATGGATTGTCGGTAGGTCTGATAACTTCAGGATTCTTATTTATACTATTCTTAACAGCTTCACCGATAGTCTTACCGGTTACTGTCATACAGTCTTCGTTGATGAGCCCTATATCACAGAGCTCCTTAACCACGGCATACACGCCACCTGCCTCATTCAGATCTTCCATATATGTAGGACCTGCAGGTGCAAGATGACAAAGGTTAGGTGTTTTCTCACTGATAGGATTAGCAAATGATATATCAAAGTCAAACCCAATCTCATGAGCAATAGCCGGAAGATGAAGCATTGAATTAGTTGAACATCCAAGTGCCATATCAACCGTAAGAGCATTAAGGATAGCTTCTTTAGTGATGATATCACGCGGACGGATATTCTTCTCAAGCATATCCATAACTGCATAACCTGCTTTTTTAGCAAGACGAAGTCTTTCTGAATATACAGCCGGAATAGTTCCATTTCCAGGAAGTCCCATACCAAGAACCTCTGTAAGACAGTTCATCGAATTTGCTGTATACATACCTGAGC
>DOVG01000023.1 GCA_003520205.1 Lachnospiraceae bacterium | reverse complement strand
AATGAGAATACAAGTAACCATATAATTACTCTTGAAGATCCTATAGAGTATATACATCATCATAAGAAGTCTATAGTGAATCAAAGAGAATTGGGAATGGATACGCTTTCATTTGATAATGCGCTTAGAGCTGCGCTTCGTGAGGATCCTGATATAATCCTCGTAGGAGAGATGCGTGACCCTGAGACAATCCAGATAGCTATCACTGCTGCTGAAACAGGACACCTGGTATTCTCCACGCTACATACTATTGGTGCTGCGGCTACAGTAGACCGTATTATCGATGTATTCCCGCCTCACCAGCAGCAACAGATACGTATACAGCTGGCTATGGTTATTGAAGGAGTTATCTCACAGCAGCTTCTTCCTACAGCGGATGGACACGGCAGATGTGCTGCATTTGAGGTTATGATAGCGAACTCGGCTATAAGGGCGCAGGTTCGTGAAGGAAAGACTCACCAGATAGAGTCAACTATTCAGACATCCAGAAATGTTGGAATGGTTACCATGGATGATTGTCTTATAGAGATGTTCAGAAATGGTCAGATAACAAGAGATGATGCTCTTCTGTATGCGCAGGATCAGCTGACTATGAAGAAGAATCTGTACTAATCATATTCGTTATGGATGTGGTTTTCAGAACTATGAAAAAAGTGTGTAGAAATAGTGTATAATTTACAATAACGTTGCTTTTTTATGTAAAGTATTGTAAAATTTTAAAATAATATCATGTCTAAATGTGGGCGGAGGAACAGATATGGCAAAATATGATTATAGAGGTCTCGATGCGAGCGGAAAGGTCAAAAAAGGAACCATTGAAGCTAACAATGAAGAGACAGCGAAGACACGACTTCGTGCTGAAGGTATAAATATCACGGAGTTTGGTGAAAGTAAGGATATCGAACTTGGTGGTATCTTTAAAAAGAAGGTAAAGAATAAGGATTTGTCGGTTTTTTGTAAGCAGTTTGCTGCGGTACTTAGAGCAGGTGTTCCGGTTATAGCGGCACTTGATATGCTTGCAACAAGTACAGAGAATAAAAGACTTAGAGAGTCTATTGAACAGGCTTCAACACATGTTCAGAAAGGTGGAACCCTTGCAGATGCTTTAAAGCTTAATTCGGATGTATTCCCTAACATGCTTTCAAACATGGTTGCAGCCGGTGAATCATCAGGTAAGATGGAAATCTGCTTTGAACGTATGGCTCATCAATTTGAAAAGGATGGACATATTGAGGGTAAGATTAAATCGGCAATGATGTATCCTATCGTGATTCTTGTTGTTG
Source organism: Lachnospiraceae bacterium (assembly GCA_003520205.1). Taxonomy (GTDB): domain Bacteria; phylum Bacillota; class Clostridia; order Lachnospirales; family Lachnospiraceae; genus Eubacterium_Q. Next base: position 2,029 of record DOVG01000023.1, on the reverse strand, counting down.
TTATAGGTGTTGTAATTCTTATGCTTACCATGGTTATTCCTACATTCTCTGAAATGTTCAAGGAAATGGGAGCTGAACTTCCTAAAGCTACGCAGATGCTTGTTAATGCTTCGGATTTCCTTGTTGCGAGATGGTATATAGTGCTTATTGCTGTTGTACTTATTATAGTTGCAATCAAAGTCTTCTCAAGTACAGAGTACGGTCAAGAGTTCAATGGAAATATGGCACTAAAGATGCCTATCTTTGGAAATCTCAATGTTAAGACAGCTGCAGCTACATTTTCAAGAACATTTGCAACACTTCTTGCATCTGGTATATCTATGATAGATGCGATAGAACAGACTGCTAATGTAATGAAAAATAAGGTTATAAGAGATAAACTAAAAGAATGTAAGGTTCAGGTTTCTCGAGGTGTACCTCTTTCAAAACCTATCAAAGATATGGATATATTCCCAATAATGATGCCTCAGATGATGCACATAGGAGAGGAAACTGGTAATATCGAAGATATGATGGAAAAGGTTGCAGACTTCTATGAAGATGAAGTTGATCTTGCAACAGATGCTCTTACATCTGCTATGGAACCACTTATCATCGTCGTTATGGCTGTTGTAGTCGGAGGTATGGTTGTAGCCATCTACTCACCAATCCTCAACATGTACGACGCTGTAGATAGTTACTAAGATATAAACAGCTTTAGCTGTCTATATAAATGTGAAGTTTGGTTTGGGCGAGCAAACTAAATATACACTATTTAAAAATCAAAGAAAGAAAAGGAGATTGGGACTATGAAAAATAAAGGTTTCTCACTTGTTGAACTTATTATCGTTATAGCTATCATGGCTATACTTGCTGCTGCTATCGCACCTGCACTTATCCGTTACATCGATAAGTCACGTAGAGGTGATGATGTTCAGGCTGCTGCTACTATTAACACTGCTGTTACAGCTACACTTGCTAATGAAGATGCTTATGACGAGGTTGCTACACTTATGACTGGTTCAAATGTAATTGCTTCTGCAAATGCTCATCCAACAACAGGAACAGCTGTCTTCCAGGCTCCAACTGGTAGATCGTCTTTCCTTGCAGATCTTAATTCTAATCTTGGTAATGAAGCTCCAAAGATTAAGTATACAAAGAATTTTGGAGGTGCTGCACCAACAGGTTATAGTTGGGAGGTATTAGTTAGTGAATCAGGTAAGCCTATTGTTGGTCTTAATGTAACTGGTGGAGCTCATGCGGGTTCTTATCAGCTTCAGCCTTCAATTCATCCTTCATACAAGTAAGGTATAGCTAAGGCTTAATAGTTTAATGATATTATTGGTAAGATTCTAAACTCGTCCTTTAGAATCTTACCTAATTAAATGGCTAGATTATCATACACTTAAAAAGTAAAAGAAAAGATGTAATGAAAAAATGATCAGCGGTTTTTATTTCTTCCTTTACATAATCATTGTGAAGAGATGTTCGTCAGGAATTCTGGAACGATTCCTTATGAATTCGGGATGCTTATGTAAAGGGGGTACAGCTGATCTGTAGAAAGGTAGCGTAAACCTTTAAATAGAAACTACTGATAAAATGAGGGAGGCTATAGAATGGCAAATAACAAAGTCTTATCAATAGACATTACTAATGAAAGTATAACTATTGTAGAGATCACAGCTTCACAGAAGAAGCAGACCTATATCCATAAGGTACTTATATTTGAGACGCCTGAGGATAGCTTTGAAGATGGTCAGATTCGTGATCTTCAGCGTATAGCTAGTGAGATTAGAAATCAGCTCAATGCTTCAGGTATTTCTAATAAGAACGCTATATTTGTTATGAACTCTACAAAGATAGTTAACAGAGAAGTTGTATTACCTTTCGTTCCAGAGAAGAAGGTTCCTGCACTTATTAACTCAAGTGCATCAGAGTACTTCCCGGTTAATAATATCGAGGATTATGTAATAGCTAATACAGTTCTTGAATCATTTGTAGATGAAAATGGAACAAAACAGCTTAGAGTTATGGCTGTTGCAGCACCTGA
>DOVG01000274.1 GCA_003520205.1 Lachnospiraceae bacterium | reverse complement strand
TATAAAACAGTCATGTATGAAGAAATAGGATCTTAAGTTTCATTTTAATAATCCATCAGATGGATATTTGTCAGATATAATGAAAGCAAAAGTCTGCAGAAATGATAAATCAGTTTTCTGGACTATGTGGGATGAGTTTGAACCGAATAATGAAGAGCATAAGTTATTACAAGATGTAATCTTCGTTGAAGCAGAAGGCCTTAAATGGCGCTTTGTACTGGATTAGATAGCTGATGGAGGGATACGTATGAATAATAGTAATTCGAAGAAGATACTATGTATTATACTCGTAATAGCATTATTAATAACTAATGCTATTTATTCTGATGAAACAGTATACGCAAAAACAAAGAAACTTAGCCTTTCAAAAACATCTCTGACAGTTTCTGTATCAAAAACAGCTACAGTAAAGGTAAAAGGAAATTATAAGATAAAGGTTAAGGCTTCCAAGAAAAAGTATGTAAAAATATCCGTAAAAGGTAAGAAGATTAAGATAAAAGGACTTAAAAAGGGTAGTGTAAAACTTACGGTCAAAGGATATAAGAACGGTAAGTTAAAGGCTAAAGGAACCATAAAGGTCAAGATTACAGATAAGACTCCAGTAACTGAGTCTAAATTAATACCTACGGAAACACCAACGACAACTCCGTCAATAATTCCAACAGATAATCCTACACCATCAGCAACTCCAGAATCTACGGAGGCTGCTATGCTGAGAGCAACACCGATGGCGGATCCAACCGAGGCACCGACGTCAATGCCTGAACCAACGGCAACTGCAATGCCAACGGAAGATCCAACCGAGGCACCGATGTCAACACCGACGCTAGAGCCGACCCCGACAGAAGAACCAACATCAACGCCGACAAGTACGCCGACTGCAAAACCGACATCAACTCCAACGAGTACACCAGCACCGACGAATACTCCGACGTCAACTCCAACAAGTACACCAACAGCAAAAACGACGTCAACTCCAACGAGTACACCAGTACCGACGAGTACACCAACAGCAACCCCAACGAGTACTCCGTCTCCGACGGCTACACCGACAGTTGCTCCTGATCAGCCATCAGAGGAAACTTTGTCCTATGATGCAGGTGAGTATTCTATAAATAACGTTCATTCCGGTGAAGGAACATTTTATGTTCCTAAAGCAGGTGGGGCAGCGAACCTGGACGATTATGCTGCATCGCACGAGTTATATACAGCCGCTATGAATAATGCGGATTATATGAACAGTCTTGCAGGAGCGTATGTTGAAATAACAGATAAAGATGGGGATAAGATAAAGGTCCTTATAGCAGATAGACTTCCGGAAGGTGCTAAAGGTGATATAGACCTTACTAAGACTGCTTTTCTGACAATTGAACCGGAAGTAACAGGAAGAATGAATATCACATGGAAGATAATACCTCTTCCGACTGATGGACCTATACAATTCCTTTGGAAACCAACAAGTACACAGTATTGGGCACAGGTACAGATAAGAAATAACAGATATCCAATAAAGAAGCTTGAATATCTGGATGCTGGAACCAATACCTATAAGGAACTCCCACGAGAAGAGTATAATTATTTTACTGCTGCAGATGGTTTGGGAGGTTCAGGCCCATATACATTTAGGATTACCGATTTTTATGGACATGTTCTTATTGAGGAAGGAATAGGAATAGATACGACAGAAAAACCTGTGAATGGAAAGAATAACTTCCCATATTAGAAGTAGCTACTATAAGAGAAAGATGGAGTAAAGAGGAGGATATTTAGCAATGAGAAGAACGACGTGTAAAAGCTTTTTATCTATATCTATAGCTTCAATATTATTAATATCATCATTTTCAGTCAGTGACCTAAAAGTCAATGCTGAAGCAGATGAGATCAGTAATCCTCGTATTGATGAGGATGGAACAGTTACCTGGGATTTGGTAGAGTTCGGAGAATATCCGCAGGATGTTATAGGATTTAAAACAGAACCAATTAAATGGAGAATACTGTCCGTTAGTGAAGATGGGAAAGATGCGTTTGTTTTAGCTGATAAAGGTTTGGATGGTCAACCTTATTTAAATAGAGCTTTAAAATTTGAGTTTATAAATGATGAGTATATTCAGGAAAATATAACTTGGAAGGAAAGCAGTCTACGTAAATGGTTAAATGATGATTTTTATAATAAGGCGTTTACACAGGATGAAAAAACTGCTATCAATATCTCGGATGTAACATATAAGGGGATATTTACTGAACTCAATCCGGACGGAACAGTAAAACCTACTGATGAAGAACCACCAATAGAAACAACTGAAGATAACGTATTTTTATTATCGCTAGATGAAGTAACAAATAAGGAATTTGGATTTGGAGAAGAAATAAACTCAAGGGATGATTCTAGAATTTCGACAATAACGGATTATGCTAAATATAATGGAGCTCGATCTTCCATAGGAAGTGGTGTTGGCAATATGAATAGCGAATGGTGGTTGAGATCACCTCGTCGTGATTATTATTTTGCTCCGTGTGTATCGGGAAATGGTTCTATAAATGATTATTCATCGATAGATAATAATAACTGTGTAAGACCAGCCATGCATATTAAACTTGATTCATCGTATGTAATCGATGCCGGCGAGGTAGATTCACAAGGGAATATATATGATAAAAACGATGGATATGCTAATCCTAAAGTAGATAGCGGCAATACAATCTGGGATTGTGTGTATCTTGGGAGTTATGAACAATCGGCTATATTTGAGAAACAGCCTATTGTATGGAGAGTGCTCTCAGTAAATAAGGATGGTACAGATGTTTTTTTACTTTCTAATAAAGGTTTAGATTGTAAGCCATATCATAATGATTTTTCAGCGGAAGTAGTTACTTGGGATATGTGCAGCCTACGTAAATGGCTAAATAACGAATTCTATAATTCTGCATTTTCTGAAGAAGAAAAAACGGATATTAATGAAAGCAAATTAAGTAATCCGCCTAGTCCAAAATTTGGAACGTATAGTGGTGAAGATACCGTAGATAAAGTATTCGTATTATCTATTCCGGAAGTGATTAATTATAGATATGGTTTTAATGAAGAATATGACGAATCGGATACCAGAGTGGCTTATACTACTGAATACGCTTGGATGAACGGAGCGGGTGTCCGAAAGAATAATATGGATTGTCATTGGGAGTTAAGAACAGCTGGTTTATATGATAACTATAATGCCTGCATTCATCCTGACGGTGATGTTCTGTATGGTGGTGGAGGCGGAGTTGGAGTAGTATATAGCTCTATTCGACCTGCTATTCATGTAAATTTAAAAGCTTGTGGCGCAAAATACGTTGGTACAACTAGTTCTTCAGGAGGAACTTATAAAACTGAAAGTGAAGAAATTGATCCAACTGGTGCTCCAACATTGACACCTTCTTCTAGTCCGACACAGATACCTACTTCTGATCCTTCTCAAAAAGTGAAGACAACACCTACATCTCAGCCTACTGCTATAGTTACGCCTACTAAAACTCCAACTACGAATCCAGTTGTGAAGAAGGATAAGGAGACTACATTTAGTATAAAGAATAAATCTACGGTCAAGAAGACTTCAAAGATAAAGGTTAAAGATAAGGACAAAATAAAGAAGATTGCTCTTAATGGTAAAACAATTAAGATAAAGAAAAATAAAACGTCGATTACCATTAAGCTTAAATCACAAAAGAAAAAGCTTAAGAAGAAGGGTAAGTGGAACATCCTCAAGGTGACAGATAAGAAGGGTAATACGAAAACTATCAAATTCAAAACGAAATAATAGAATGTAAGGAGTTCTTATGTGGCCATATACCGAACATTCAGAAGAAGAATATAATAAAGCAGTTTATTTTGTTCTGCAATATGCTGAGTCTCTTGGTGAAAAATATATCTGTACTAAGCAGGAGAAGTTTACAACTATATCAGGGGATGAAGATCCGTTTCCGTATAACCTTACGGAAGAAGAGCTTAAAGCAGAGGTAAGATATTCTTTGGGGATTAAACGGTAACTTAAAGTAAGGGGTGGAAAATAATATGAGTAACATTCAGAGAATAAATGATTATACCGTTCTTTCAGATGAAGAATTTTTTGAAAAATATAACCAGACAAAAGAAGAATTCTTGAAAGAGTGGGAAGAAGAGAATAATAAAGGGGTAACTCAGGATTTATAGTTACAGTGCTATCGGAAATGTCTGATAATATGAAACATGAAGAAATATGTAAAAACTATATAGATGATAAAGTATTGGCCATCAGCCCATTGGGGGATGGCCATATAAATGATACATTTCTTATAGAAACAGAAGATTGTAATTATGTGCTTCAGAGGCTTTTCAAAGGAATGGATAAAAAGAAGCTGGAATATAATTATAATCTTTATTCTGAGCCTTTTGATGAGAGTGACTGGGGTTACCCTAAGTGGTTGAAAACGAATGACGGTGGATTCTTTCATACTGACATAAATGGTGATAACTGGAGGATGTACCATTACATTATTGGAGATGCCATTGATCTGCCTATGTCAAAAGATATGCTTTATGCCTGTGGAAGCGGTCTTGCCCGGATGCATGCTGTTTTTCAAAAGATTAAAGGAAAACCTAAGGAGGTATTTCCACATTTGCATGATTTACGTTTTTACTATGACAAATATACTAGGATAATTAGTGAAAATGTGGCGATAGACGAACATCGTGATGAAAGAATAGAAAAGCGTATCAAAGATTTAAACTCACGTTTTACAGATTATACCGATGATGATCAATCAATAATCCATGGTGATACCAAAGTGGCAAATGCTATCTTTAAGGATAGACAGATGATAGGCTTTCTTGATTTTGATACTGTCATGACAGGGAGTATTAATACTGATATTGCTGACTGCATCAGATCATGCTGTTTCACAGACGGAGTGTTAGATCAGGCTTCGGCAGAGTCCTTTATTGAAGGGTATATAAGTGTTTCTCTTAGCTCAAAAGAAGAAGTAACAAGCAAATGGAAAGACACTTTGAGAAAGATTTGTTATGTACTGG
>DOVG01000166.1 GCA_003520205.1 Lachnospiraceae bacterium | reverse complement strand
CCGGTATGCTTATGGCTACAGGAGTAGGTTGTCTTATTGGTTATCAATCCTTTATTAACATAGGTGTTGCAACCATGCTCCTTCCAAACACAGGAATTCCGTTACCATTTATAAGTTATGGACTAAGTTCTCTTCTTAGTTCAGCTATCGGAATAGGTATTGTTTTAAATATTAGTTTACAACGGAGAAGGTATTAGTATGAATATTGTTCTTATAGCACACAATCCCAAAAAGAAATTAATGCAAAATTTCTGCATAGCCTACAGAGGCATTCTCAGCAAGCATGATATATATGCTACTGAAACAACAGGAAGACTTATAGAAAGTGCATCCGGTGTACCGGTTCATAAGTTCCTGGCAGGTCATCTGGGTGGAGTAGAGCAGATAGCTACCCAGATAGAAAGTAATCAGATGGATATGGTTATATTCTTAAGAGAGAATACTATTAGTCAGCCACACAACAATGATTTCCATTATATATCAACTCTGTGTGATACTTATAATATTCCTCTTGCTTCTAATCTTGCTACAGCTGAGCTTCTTATTAAAGCTCTTGAAAGAGGCGATCTGGACTGGCGAGTATTATATAAGCATTAATGTACATATCTGAATTCAGACTAATTTTGAAAGGATAGCTTCATGGGTAAGGCTGTTATATACTATATTTTTCTTATTGTTCTTGCTGCTTTTTCTATATGGTTTGTTATTAATAAGAATTCCAGTTTCAGCAGAGCATATTCAGAAGATATAGTAAATGAACTTAATATTTCATCAGAGAATTTTCCCGGTCCCAGCGAGATGGGATTCCAATCCAGATATGCTATAGCGACAGATGAAGAGATTAATGCAAGTCAGTTTAAAAATGACTGCTATGCAGCTCTTCTGATAGATAATGATAACAAAGAGGTGCTTGTATCTCATAATGCTCTTAGACGTATATACCCGGCCAGTACTACTAAGCTTATGACTGGTCTGGTTGTTTGTGATGCTCTGAATGCCGGAGAGATAAGTCTTGAAGATAAGGTAACTCTTGAGCATGATACACCTATTTATGAAGAGGGTGCTGTTGTCAGTGATTTAAGAGCCGGCTTTACTATATCAGTAAGAAATCTTTTATATGGTCTTATGATGAGGTCATATAATGACTATGCTGTTATTCTTGCTGAATTAATATCCGGAAGTGAAGAGGCTTTCTGTGACAGAATGAATCAGAAGGCTATGGAACTTGGAGCTACTAATTGTCACTTTGTTAATTCACATGGTCTTCATGATGATGATCATTATATAACAGCTTATGATATGTATCTTATCATAAATGAAGCTAAAAATTATGATATCCTGAAGGAGATTGATTCCTACGATACATTTACTTATTCATATATAGATGACTATGAAAATGTCCGTGAGGACGACATATCATCCACAAACCAGTTTATATCCGGTAGTGTTAAACTGCCATCAAATATTAAGATCCATGAATGGAAGACTGGTACTACAGATCTTGCCGGTAATATTCTTACTATGAATGTTGAGATAGAGGGAAAGTCCTATTCCCTTTTTGTAGCTGATGGAGTATCTCAGGATGATCTGTATAATAAGATTGGAATCATGTTTAATCTTACTAAATAAGCTATCAATAAAGGATATATCATGAAGAAAAGGAAAAATTCTAATGTTATAAAGCTTAGTCGTGCTGCCAGGTTGAATTCCGCATTTATCATCTTCGGAATCATCCTGGTTTATGTCGTTGCAAGTGTAATTAAGTCTGTATCTAAAGAACCTATTACAACTTACAAGGTAAGCTCAAGCAATATTAATAATAATATCATATGTGATGCAATAGCGCTTCGTAAAGAAAACGAAGTTACCACATCCAAGTCCGGTTATCTCATCTATTTTGTCAGAGATGGAGATAAGATAAAAAAGAATGCGCCTGTCTGTACTGTAGATGAAACAGGAAATGTAATCAACAGTATCAAAGCGGCCGGTGAAAGTGAAAAAGGAAATGAACTTTTTACAAGAGCAGATTACATTAATATAAGAACTACTATTGATACATATAAGTCAGCATATTCTGATGAAAAGTTCTATAATCTGTATAATTTTAAATCAGAGATTGAAAGTAAGGTTATGGATCTGTCATCTCAGGTTATGATGGAACAGATTCAAAAAGGTGGAGCTGCAGTAAGCTCGACAGTACAGACCATAAATGCGGGAGAAAGTGGCGTTGTAAGCTACTACATAGATGGATTTGAGAAGAAAACTCCGGAAACTCTGTCTGTAGAAGATTTTAATCAGGCAAACTACAAAAAAACATCTCTTAAGACCGGAGATATACTTGATTCAGGTTCTGTAGCTTATAAGATGACGGCTGATGAAAACTGGCATATAGTATGTATGATAACAAATGAACAGGCCAAATCACTTCAGGAGGAAGAAAAGGTCAAGTTCAGTATCAATAATTCTCCTAATGATATCAGATCAAAATTTACTCTGATTCCAAGAGGTGATTATACATTTCTGGTTATTCAGTTAAATAAATATATGGTTGACTATATCAGTGAGAGATTCCTTAAGGTAGAGATAATTCTTAATAAATTTGAAGGTCTTAAAGTTCCTAATACAGCTCTTCTGGAGAAAGAAGTATATAAGATTCCAAAGGATGATATAGATAATGATAAAGAGTCTGGAAAGAAGCATGTTAAAGTTTTAAGGTATGATGATGCCACAAATGGTGATGCTTCTGAGAAAGATGTTGATCTTATCGTATATAAGAGTGATGAAGATTATTACTATGTCGATAAGGATGCCTTTAATGATACTGATATACTGCTGGCTGGAAAGAAACGCTCCCAGAAACCGGTTATGTCTCTGGAACGTGATAAGATGAACGGTGTATATCTTGCAAATACTGGTATTGCTGATTTTACAGAAGTAGAAGTTGTGAAATCACAGGATGAATTTACTATAATAAATGATGATGGATATCTGAAAGAATTTGATAATATAGTTCTTGATTCATCTGAAGTATATGAAAATCAGACTTTATATTAATAACTAAAACTTTCCATATTTTATTAAATGTACCAAGGAAGAGCTTTATTCCTTGGTATAACTATGAGGTGATAACATGTTAGTAGACAATTACAATAATGTAAGAAAGAATATCGATGAAGCAGCTCTTCGTGTTGGAAGACGTCCTGAAGATATTACTCTTATAGCTGTCAGCAAGACAAAGCCTCTTGAAGATATAGAGGAACTTCGTGCTGCAGGTGTTATGGAATTCGGTGAGAATAAACCACAGGAATTAAGAGATAAATATGATAATATATCAGCTCCTGTACATTTCCATCAGATAGGACATTTACAGAC
>DOVG01000024.1 GCA_003520205.1 Lachnospiraceae bacterium | reverse complement strand
GTATTACCTTCGACAGCATATTCTACGGCTTTCTCGCCCAGAAGCTCCGACTCCTCAAGATCTGTAGCTGATGCCATATGAGCCGCACATCTCTGAAGAATGTTAATCTCGACAGAACGGCACTTAACTCCCAGCTTATCTTTCACAAGATTTTCCAGAAGTTTTCCGACTCCGGACAACTGTGAATGACCGAACTTATCCTCTGTGGCAGCAGTCGCAGAAAGGTATTCTCCTCTTTCATTCTGCAATCCTTCAGAAAGCGCTACAACAACATTGTTGGTAGTCTTCATTACTTTTTGTATATCATTTATAAAAGTGTCCGTACTGAAAGGAACTTCGGGAAGATAGATCAGCTGAGGAATCTCACTATACTCATTCCTTGCAAGCGCTGCCGAAGCCGTGAGCCAGCCGGCATTTCTTCCCATAATCTCAATTAAAGTAACAGTCGGAGTCTGATACACCGATGTGTCATGAGCAAACTCCAGCATAGATGCTACTATAAACTTTGCGGCCGAACCAAAACCTGGAGTATGATCCGTATTTACCAGATCATTATCGATAGTTTTCGGAACTCCGGCAAATCTTATCTTACTGCCAATACTGCTTCCGTACTCGGCCAGTTTGGATATAGTATCCATAGAATCATTACCGCCTATGTAGAAGAATGCGGTAACCTCATATTTGTGCAGTATCTCAAATATCTTTTCATAGATTGAAGAATCCTCTTCAATATCCGGCATCTTATATCTGCAAGATCCCAGATAACTGGATGGTGTCGTATATATACAATCCAGTTCCTTATCACTTAGTTCTTCGAGTTCAATAAACTCTTCGTTTAAAACACCGCTTATACCGTAAAGCGCCCCCAATACTTTATCATAGCCTTCACTTGATAACGCCCCTTTAATAACTCCAACAAGCGATGCATTTATCGCCGTTGTAGGTCCACCGGACTGGGCAACTATGATATTGTTCATGTGTTTTTGAATCTCCTTATTTGTTATAGTTGTATATTGCAATGTAAGTTCAACACACCTGGCTACTATAACACCTGACGCTACTTCAATCAAGCTACTATATCAGATAATTTTTTTGAGAAAAAGAAATCGTGAATCATTTGATCGTATTCTAACCACATGGGAAGGGTTTTACATATACCCTTTCTTTTACAATCGTAGCTTTTATCGGCAAGGCATGCTACGGGAGAAAGAGAACCTTCTGCTATTTCAATAATCTCACCTACAGTATATTCCTGCGGAGTACGGCTTAGCTTGTACCCACCATTTCTGCCGTTTGTACTTATAACAAGCTTGGCATTGACAAGGTCTTTCACGATTATCTCAAGGTATTTCTTGGAGATATCCTGTCTTGAGGCTATATCTTTTAATGGAATAGGTCCTTTATCCATATTTTCTGCAAGATCTATCATAACTCTGATGGCGTAACGCCCTCTTGTTGATATCATTGTAACTGCCCTTCCTCTATAATTCTTTTTACGGATTGTTCCGTTTCTTATAAAATCTCACTTATGTCATTATACTCCAACAAATTTTAGTTATCAAAAAAAATTATAACCGGCTCATGAAATATACGATAATAAGACCTATTGACTGAGTAGGTGTTTAGTGATATTATTCGTATTGTCGATAAAACAAAGGGATATGAATTCCCTGAGTAAGAATTAGAGAGGAGGCGTGAAAATGAGATATTCAGTAAATGATAACTGTATGATGTGTTGTCGAATGCAGAACTCCCGGGCACAAGGTATGGCTGGTTTGTTGAAGTGTCGATGTAGACGCCTCAAGGATATAATTACCTGACTATCTGCCCGGGAGCTAATTGAGCCACCTGGGCTTTTTGTTTATTAAAGGTAATAGAAAAAAGGAGAAAAAGAAAATGAGCGATTATAGATTTGAAACTTTACAGGTACACGCAGGACAGGAACAGTCAGACCCGGCAACTGATTCGAGAGCAGTTCCTATATATCAGACGGCTGCTTATACATTCCATAATGCTAAACATGCAGCTGATAGATTTGGTCTGGCTGATGCAGGAAATATATATGGAAGACTTACCAATTCAACTCAGGGAGTTCTTGAAGAAAGAATTGCAGCTCTTGAGGGTGGAAGTGCAGCACTTGCCGTAGCATCCGGTGCAGCAGCTATTGCATACACCATACAGGCTCTTGCAGCAAATGGTGGTCACATAGTAGCGCAGAAGACTATCTATGGTGGAACATACAACCTCCTGGAGCATACATTTACACAGTATGGTATAAAGACTACATTTGTTGATACTAACAATCTGGATGAAGTAAAGGCAGCAATTCAGGAAGATACACGTGCTATATTCCTTGAAACACTTGGTAATCCTAACAGTGATATTCCTGATATAGAGGCTATAGCTAAGATAGCACATGAGGCTGGACTTCCACTTGCTATAGATAATACTTTTGGAACACCATATCTCATAAGACCTATAGAGTATGGAGCAGATATAGTAATTCATTCAGCAACAAAGTTTCTGGGTGGACATGGAACTACTTTAGGTGGTATCATAGTTGAGTCAGGAAAGTATGACTGGGCAGCTTCGGGTAAGTTCCCGAATATTGCAGCTCCAAATCCAAGCTATCACGGAATATCCTTCTATGATGCTGTTGGACCGGCAGCTTTCGTTACATATATAAGAGCAATCCTTCTTCGTGATACAGGAGCTACCATATCACCTTTCAATGCATTTATACTTCTTCAGGGAGTAGAGACTCTGTCCCTCAGACTTGAGAGACATTCGGAAAATGCAAAGAAGGTAGTAGAGTATCTGGCAAATCATCCGAAGGTTGAGAAAGTAAATCATCCACTTCTTGAGGAACATCCTAATCATGACCTCTATAAGAAGTACTTCCCGAATGGTGGTGGTTCTATCTTCACATTTGAGATAAAAGGCGGAAGAGAAGAGGCATGGAAGTTTATAGACAGTTTGAAGATATTCTCCATACTTGCAAATGTTGCTGATGTAAAGAGTCTTGTTATACATCCGGCATCAACTACACATTCACAGCTGTCTGATGAGGAACTTCTTAATAATGGAATCAAGCAGAGTACTATAAGACTGTCTATAGGTACTGAACATATAGATGATATAATCGCTGATCTGGATAATGCATTTGCAGCTATATAGAACATAAGGACATTATGCCCTCCTGGAAAATATATTTAAGGAGAAAAAACATATGAGTAGAATATTTAAAGGTACAACTGAACTTATAGGTAATACACCACTTGTTGAAGTGGCAAATATAGAGAAAGATCTTGGACTTGAAGCAACAATTCTTGTTAAGCTGGAGTATCTGAATCCGGCAGGAAGCGTAAAGGATCGTATCGCCAAGGCTATGATAGAAGACGCTGAGAAGAAGGGACTTCTGAAGGAAGGATCAGTAATAATAGAGCCTACCAGCGGTAATACAGGTATAGGTCTTGCTTCTATAGCAGCATCAAAGGGTTATAGAATTATTCTTACCATGCCTGAAACTATGAGCGTTGAAAGAAGAAATATACTCAAGGCTTATGGCGCTGAGATAGTACTTACAGAGGGTACAAAGGGTATGAAGGGTGCAATCGAGAAGGCAAATGAACTTGCATCAGAAATACCTGACAGCTTTATCCCTGGACAGTTTGTGAATCCTGCAAATCCTGCTATTCACAGAGCAACTACAGGTCCGGAAATCTGGAATGATACAGATGGAAATGTAGATATATTTATAGCAGGTGTAGGTACAGGTGGAACTGTAACAGGTGTAGGAGAGTATCTGAAGGAGAAGAATCCTGCAGTTAAGGTAGTAGCACTCGAACCGGAGAGTTCACCGGTACTTTCTGAAGGAAAAGCCGGAGCTCATAAGATTCAGGGTATCGGAGCAGGTTTTGTACCGGATGTATTAAATACTAAGATTTATGATGAGATATTTAAGGCACCAAATGAGAATGCATTTGAAACTGCCAAGTATCTTGCCAAGAAGGAAGGAATATCAGTTGGTATATCTTCCGGAGCAGCTCTTTATGGAGCTATTGAACTTGCTAAGAGACCGGAAAATAAGGGTAAAGTTATTGTGGCACTTCTTCCGGATAGTGGAGACAGATATTATTCAACAGCTTTGTTTAATTAAAGGATATTTATGGGTAAATCATATGAGGGCAGCCGCCGATTTTATGAAAATCAGGTGGCTGCCCTGATTAGGGATAAATTTAAAGAATATGAGAACAGGATAGCAGTCGGAATCGTCGGAGAGGGTTCTGACTGCTTTGGTTATGATGACTTCATTTCCAGGGACCATGATTTTGGAACCGGTGTAGTTATGTGGCTGACAAATAAGGATAGAAAAGAGTTCGGTGACAGACTGAGTCAGGAGTATGATAATCTGATAAGGTCGATACCGGGGAATAATCTTACAGTGAGGCTGAGTGAACGTCGGGGAGTCATGACGGTAAATGGGTTTTACTCCAATATATTAGGTATAGCTTGTGATGCTGAGAAGGCGGAGCTTAGCGAAGAGGAATGGTTCAGACTTGATCATAATACTCTCGCTACAGCAGTTAATGGCGAGGTTTTTAGAGATGATCCGGGTGTTTTTACAGCATTTAGGAAGCTCCTTCTGGATTATTATCCCGACAGAGTATGGAAAGTAAGAATCATAAATGAGCTTCACAAATTCTCTGCTGCTCTTCAGGTGAATTATGCCAGATGTATGTCGAGAGGTGATATAGTAGCTGCTCGTATGGCACATTTGGAAGGACTTCAGGCAGCTATGCAGCTTTTCTTTCTAATGAAGCGTGAATTTCCACCTTATTATAAGTGGACTTACAGAAGATTATCAGAACTTGATGAGGATGGAAGATTCTCGCGGTGGATTAAGGAGCTGGCTGATACGACCGGAGATAAGAGTGTATGGGAAGGAAAGAAGTATAGTCCTAAGTATCTGAATCTTTCAGACCCTGTAGTTCTTCTCACAGAGAGAATAGCAGAACTTATTGTTGCTATGATGAATGATAACAGGCTTATAAATGATTCGGATCCATATCTGGAAAAATATGTAGATGTCATTCGTGTGTCATAGGATGGATTATTTAATAAAGTTATTTTTTTATTGACTTTTAAAAATAAATCTTTATACTAATTATGATTAAGAAAATAACGTAATGACGCGGAGCATTCTGTGTGTTATGTGGTGATTAGTAAAGTGAGGCAAAGGCGCTTCGGGTTTTATGGCTCGAAGTGCCTTATTTGATAATTACGGATTACCTGATGTTACGTTACAATGGATATATTATTAAGGAGGCCACTCAGATGTGTGGAATAGTTGGATTTGTAGGACACGAGGAAGCATCAAAGGTTTTACTTAGTGGACTTAAGAAACTTGAATACAGAGGATATGACTCAGCTGGAATGGCTGTCAGCAACGAAGAGGGACAGGTAAATATACTTAAAGCAACAGGAAAGCTCAGTAATCTGATTGAAAAATCAGATGATGGAGAGAAACTTAAGGGTAACTGTGGTATAGGACATACCAGATGGGCTACACATGGAGAGGCAAATGAGAAAAATGCACATCCTCATGTAAGTGGTGCATATGATCCGGATAAGGTAGACTATTCAGATATGAATGTAGTCGGTGTTCATAATGGAATCATCGAGAATTACAAAGAAATAGCAGAAAAACTGAAGAAGAATGGTTATAAGCTTTATAGTGATACTGATACAGAGGTAGGAATAAAGCTGGTTGACTATTATTATAATAAGAATGGAAAGAATCCTATCGAAGCTATAAACCGTATGATGGTTAGCGTGCGCGGAAGCTACGCTATGCTTTTTATGTTTAAGGATTATCCTGGAGAGATATATGCTGCTAGAAAGGACAGTCCTATGATAATAGGAGTGTCAGAGGGTGAGTCATATCTCGCATCTGATGTTCCGGCAATACTTGAGTATACAAGAAATGTATATTATATAGGTAATCAGCAGTCAGCCAGAATACTTCCGGGCGAAGTTACATTTTATGATATAAATGGAGAAGAAATCAGTCTTGAATGTAAGGAAATCAAGATGGATGCAAAGGCTGCCGGTAAGAATGGCCATAAGCATTATATGATGAAGGAGATATATGAGCAGCCACAGGCACTTAGAGATACACTGGATTCACTTGTAAAGAAGAATAAAATCGATCTCTCTGAAGCAGGACTTACAGATCAGTACATACGTAGTATAGATTCTCTGTACATAGTAGCGTGTGGTTCGGCATGGCATGTTGGAATGGTATCCCAGTATGTAATAGAGGATATGGTGGAACTCCCTGTAAGAGTTGAGCTCGCTTCAGAGTTCAGATACAGAAAAATACCTGAGAACAAAAATGCCCTTGTGATTATCATTTCCCAGTCTGGTGAAACTGCGGACAGTCTGGAAGCTCTTAAGATAGCTAAGCAGAGTGGAATGAGAACACTTGGAATAGTAAATGTTGAAGGTTCAAGTATAGCTCGTGAGGCTGATAATGTAGTATATACAAAGG